>JBCDFK010000313.1:0-3868 GCA_039178065.1 Pseudomonadota bacterium
GATGGGGTCACTTTTATCGAGCACCGTTCCCAAATTAAGCACTTCGATGACCATAGTGCATGGGAGCCTGTGTACAACGCTGAGTTACAGGCGCTCCTGGCCCAGGAAATCGGAGCTGTGGAAGTCGTCGTGTTCGATCATACGCTTCGCACCGATAGCGAGTCAGCGATTCGTCGGCCGGCGCGCAACGTGCACAACGATTACACGCCGCAGGCGGCCGAACAACGCCTCACTGATGTTTTGGGTAGTGAACGCGCACAGCGCTTCTCCGACGGCCACTATGGCTTTGTTAATGTCTGGCGCCCGGTCGAGCAGCCTGTCATGACCTCCCCCTTAGGCTTTATCCGACCTCGTTCTATGCAGCCCGAGGACTGGGTGACGATCGATCTTGTGTATACCGATCGCAAGGGTGAGATTTTGGGTGTGGCAGCCAACCAGCATCACGAATGGCTGTATCGATCTCAGATGACACCAGATGAAGCCGTTATCTTTAATACCTATGACAACGATGGTCTGCCGTTTGTGGGTCACAGCGCACTCGATATGGAGCGCACTCACCAGGTGTCGAGGCCTCGCAAAAGTATCGAAACGCGCACCATCGTTCGCTACTAAAGTGAATAGAACAGACTCATACAGTCGATTTTTGCAAGACCGTTTTATACAAAGCTTGGAGGAAACAGCATTATGAAAAAGACCATTCTGCTAACCGGCGCAACTGACGGCATCGGTGAGGAGACGGCGCACGCGCTTGCAGCCCTAGGGCACAAACTCATGCTACACGGGCGCAATGGGAGCAAGCTTGCCGCGCTTAAAGAGGCACTCTCAGCGACGGTCGATGCCAGGCATCTATCAACCTATCAAGCCGATTTATCAGATCTGACTCAAGTGGAATCAATGGCGGCGGCGATTGCCAGCGACGTCAGCGCAATCGATGTGTTGATCAATAACGCGGGTGTACTAAAAACCTCCCACCCCATTCAGTCCGATGGTTTGGATGTGCGTTTTGCAGTGAACACACTTGCGCCCTATTTGTTGAGCAAACGTCTGCTACCGCTGTTACCCGCGCAAGGGCGTATTATCAATCTTAGTTCCGCCGCGCAGCAGCGTGTTTCTCTAGACGCGCTCGCGGGCAAGGAGCGCCTCTCGGATGGTGATGCCTACGCGCAGAGCAAACTCGCTATCACCATGTGGTCTGTGCATTTGGCCGCAAGCCTAAAATCGACTGGTCCAGCCGTTATTGCGGTGAATCCTGCTTCGCTGCTTGGAAGCAAAATGGTCAAGGACGCCTATGGCGTTGCCGGTGGGGATCTCAAAGTGGGCGCGGACATCCTGGTTCGGGCTGCCCTGAGCGATGAATTTGCGAAAGCCACGGGCCGCTATTTTGATAATGACCGAGGACAGTTTGCATCGCCGCATGCCGATGCCTTGGACCCAGACAAAAATCAGCAGGTGGTGGATGCTATAGAAGCACAGCTCTCCGCTCTATCTGGTTAATGCAAATTCGTCAGCAGTAAAGCTGATCATCTTTCTATCAACGTATCATTTGAGGACCAAAACCATGGACTATAAAGACTTCACCACTTTCAATGTCGATATCGACAGCGCGATTGCGCGTGTCACATTCGACTTCCCACCGGTCAATGTGCAGGGTTTACCCATGCTCGCTGATCTCAATCGGTTGGCCCAAAAGCTTGAGGCTGACAGCGGTGTAAAGGTGGTGATTTTCCAGTCGGCGCATCCGGACATATTTGTCTGCCACGCCGACACCAATTTCCTGAAAGATATGTCGGCCAAAGCGGTTTCTCGGGACGAAGTAAAACTGCTGGATTTGCAGGTTGTTTTGGAACGAATTAGCAAGCTACCGCAAGCAACCATAGCCAAGATAGAAGGCTTTGCCAGAGGCGGCGGTCACGAATTTGCACTGGCCTGTGATATGCGCTTTGCCGCCCGGGGCAAAGCAAAGTTTATGCAGATGGAAGTGGGCATGGGCATACTGCCCTGTGGCGGCGGCGCGTCGCGCATGGCCAGACAGGCGGGTTTAGGTCGCGCCCTGGAAATCGTTCTGGGTGCTCGCGACTTTGATGCCGATGAAGCAGAGTCCTTTGGCACGATAAATCGCGCGTTAGACGCAGAAGAAATAGGCGCATTTGTGGATGAACTCGCAGCGCGCATTGCGCTCTGGCCATCGGAATCAATTAACGCCACTAAGCAAGCGGTCTACGAGTCGATTGATAAACCAATCGAAGACGCCCTGCGCGCCGAAGCCTATTGGTTGTATCAGGCGACCAGCCAGACACCCGCCCTCGCCCGCTTTAAATGGGCCGATGAGCAAGGCGCGCAGTTTGATATGGACAATCAGCGCACCTGGCCGGATATGTTGGTGAGTGTGCAGGAAGTGACTGGCTGAGCCAAAATCTTGTGTTGTTTCGCTCTAGATATTTTGTATGTAGCTACCGACGCTGTTTATTAGATATACGCCCCACCTTGTGGCGGGGCGATATAACCACTTAATGAGTGAAATAACAGAAAGATACAGCATTTGAAAATGTTGCTAGACGAGTATGATGGGGTACATTTTCTCTTGGAATTTCAATGCTGACGGTCCCCGTTTTCAACACTACAAAAAGTTTCAAGACTGGTCATACTTGCTGCAAAGTCGCCTGCGCAATCCTATTGCTTGCACTGACGGCATGCGCCAAACCTGATGATAAGCCAGCCACAGCGAAGGAAGTTGCCAGCAAGATGGGCATGGGCATCAATTTGGGCAACACCTTCGATCGACCGATACAACCCTCGGATGCTCACAGCGTTAAGCAACAAATAACACTGTTCGCAGAAGCGGGCTTTCCCAATGTGCGCATTCCGGTGACATGGGGTGATGCATCAATGGACCAATTAATCGATGAAGAAGGGCGTCTTCTCAAAAGCAGCCCCCGCTTACAGAGCCTTATTCAAGCTGTAGATCACGCTATCGAACTAGACTTATTCGTCATCATCAACATGCACCATGAGGACTGGCTTAAGCAAAATATCACTCAGACGGATACGAAACTTACACAGCGTTTCGCGACGGCTTGGCAAGAGATCGCTACACTTTTCGCAGACTACGATCATCGTCTTATGTTTGAGGTGCTCAATGAACCCGACGGTGCCATGGGCGAAGTGGGAACCGACGTGCTACCCACAGATTTAGCTGCTCAAGCGCTCACCCGCAAAATTAATCTAATCGGCTATGAGGCGATTCGTTCTGTGCCGGGTAACGAAACACGTATTGTGTTGGTTGCGCCCAACGGGATGGGAAACTACGCGATGGCGCCAGTCATCTATCCGACGCCAGATAGCCTACCGGGCGCGGGCAAGGATCCGTATCTGATGATTACGCTGCATACCTATGATCCTTGGGATTTCTGTGGTGAAGATGGAAACAACAGTGTGTTTTTGGACGAGGCAAAACCATTTGAAGCGCTGCAAGAAAAATTAGACGCCATCGTCGAAGCGACCGCCGAATGGGCGAAGAGCATGCCCGTGGGCATCCACTGGGGGGAATTTGGCGTCGGAAGACGCAATGGGGAGCAGAGGGATCATGATATCGTACGGCTTTATTACAGCTATTTCCCAAAGAAAATCCTAGAGAAAAATTGGGGCGGTACAGTATGGGATGATCGCGGTTGGTACGGGATTAGTAAAACCGTATCAGAAATACAACCGGGAGATAGTTCCTGGCATTACGGACTAGATAAAGCCCTTCTGGGCTCTCAGAAGGATTCGAGCGAGGATTGATCATCTGTCGGTCCAAACTGCATCGCCTTGTAACTTTTGTCTAGGGAGCGTCTTTTCACTTGAGCTCCGTGTCTACTCCCGACATCAA
>JBCDFK010000314.1:0-3861 GCA_039178065.1 Pseudomonadota bacterium
GCGTGCAACAATCCAGAGGTTCAAGTGGGGCGCTTGCGTACCAACATTGCGACCCGACGTTGAGCCAGGCTTTATTGTATCGAACCCCCATTCGCCAGTTTCAAAATTTGTAATGACGCGACCCCAACCGCGAAATCCTTCTTCTACTTCTCCATCCCCTTCAGGATGGGCATAAATGCCTTCGGAATTGGCTTGCCAAATTTCCAATAAAACGTCCTTGACCGGGGAGCCGGTACCGTCAATTACACGCCCTTCAACGCGAATGCGCTCGCCCTTGGCATTTGGCCCAGCAATATCCCCACCAAGCTCTTGCTTGTATATTTCAAATCCAGCGGCACCTGGCGCTAATCCAATATGGACATATGGTCCGGCGGTTTGAGAGGCCGTTTCCCGAAGGTAGTGAAGTTCCTGTGGCATGGTTCAGTTCCCCTCCAGTCGGTTTTCAAACAGCGTTGAACGACGTCCGCGCAAGATGATGTCGAATTTATATGCGATGCTATCGAGCGGTATGGTCGAATTTAAGTCGAGTTTGGCGGTGAGCTGCTCAATCGCATCTGGATCAGGAATTGTCTGCACAATATGGCAAACAGGCAGAAGCGGGTCGCCCTCAAAGTAACATTGGGTGATAAGCCGCTGAACAAAAGCTGTTCCGAATACTGACACATGAATGTGCGCCGGACGCCAGTTGTTCACATAGTTCCGCCATGGATATGCGCCCGGCTTTACCGTCCTGAAATAGTAGTATCCGTTGTCGTCCGTGAGCGTACGTCCACATCCGCCAAAGTTTGGATCAATGGGCGCCAAGTAGGTATCTTTTTTATGTCGATATCGACCGCCTGCATTGGCTTGCCAGATCTCTACCAACGTACTGCGAACTGGTTTTGCGTTTTCGTCCAATACGCGGCCATGCAAAATGATCCTTTCGCCGATTGGACTTTCACCTGGCTTTGCATAGTTGCTCAAAAGATCTCGATCAATTTCGTCGATGTCGTTGTGTCCAAAGACCGGTCCGGTGAATTCCGAAACAGAGTTTTGTAAAGAAATTAATGAGTAACGCGGCGATCTCGCGACGCTCGTTTTGTAACCGGGCGTCAACGCGGCAGGATGGAGGTTTCGGTCACGTTGATAGTACTCACCAAGGGATGTCATTTGTCTTCCTCCATTTCTGCAAAAGTTTGCTTCGCAAGCTTTATTGCATGATTGGCCTTTGGCACGCCGGCATATATTGCAACGTGCAAGAACGCTTGCAAAACATCCTCTTGGCTCGCACCGGTATTGGCGGTAGCGCGTATATGCATGGGAATTTCTTCAAAGTTACCGGTGGCTGCCAATAATGCCAATGTCAGCATTGAGCGTTCCCGAAGTGTTATCGTTTCGCCAGCCCAAACCGTGCCCCAGGCACTTTCTGTAATCAGTTTTTGAAATGGTAAATCGAACTCAGTAGCGTCGGCGCTGGCTTTATCAACATGCTTGTCGCCAAGCACGGTGCGGCGTGTTTTCATTCCAGCGTCGAAACGGGAAAACTCCATGGGTGATCCTCAATAAGGTAAGTCATCCAGCTTTTATAACTATGCACAAAAGTATTGAATATTGATAAATGCAACAATTTATATAATCATATGATTATGAGTTGGATTAATCACATGCGGCTGCGGCACATACGAGCATTCCTTGAGATTGCGCGCGCTGAAAGCGTTTCAGCTGCCGCAGAGCGACTGAACATAACGCAACCCGCGGTATCCCGAAGTCTGCGCGAGTTAGAAGAAATAATCGGAGCACCCTTGTTTGATAGGGTTGGGCGAGGCATTCGACTAAACGAGGCCGGACGCGTGTTTCAGACCCATGCGAGCGCCTCAATGGTTGAATTAATGCGCGGATATGATCGGCTATCCAAGGACATGGGTATTTCCAGGCGGCTCGCGATCGGCGCACTTCCAACCGCTTCGACCAACCTGCTGCCTCAGGCCGCAATTCGATTTAGACAATCAATGCCGCAAGTCAGACTACAGATAATGACGGGACCAAATTGGCTTTTATTCAACCAGCTTCGAGACGGAGCGTTGGATATGGTTGTTGGTCGAATGCCAGAAAAAGAAACTGCAACGGGGATAACATTTCAACAGCTCTACATAGAAGATGTGGTTATGGTGTGCCGCCCCAAACACCCAATCTTGGGGTCTAAAAGTCCCGAGAAAGAATTGGAAAAGTTTGAACTAATCTTGCCTCCCTCCGGTGCCGTAATTGCTTCCACCGTTAAGCGGTACTTAGCAAGTGTAGGCCTGCCGGAAATGCGCGGAGTCATTGAGACAGTCGCATTGCCGATAGGCCGCAAAATCGTCTCAGCATCCGACGCAATTTGGCTCATCTCTCGGGGGGTCGTGGCAGATGAACTGGCCAATGGATACCTAGCGGCAGTTGAACTTGCGTCGCCACTCTTATCTGGACCCGTGGGAACTAGCTTTTCCAGCTCCGCACCCATAAATCTTGAAAGAACCGTTTTAATTGACTGCTTGCAGAGGACGGCGTCTGAGTCTTGATGAACTAAAGTGACTCGTAAATTGTTGATGCCCGACACTAAAAGTCAATAATTACGGGAGCATTGAGGCGGTGATTGTTAGATAGCTGATTCTTCTTCACCGCTATCGCTTTCGCAAAGCCCTTGCTCGGCCAGGTAACGCACGAACGTTAGTGCCAAGCTTTCTCTGCGAGACTTATCTGCCCACACCGCATATATGCCCAATCCCCTTAATTTCCAGTCCGGCAAGAGTTTCAATAGCTCGCCAGAAGCTACGCCACGCTCTGCAAGAAACGAGGGAAGAATGGTTGCTCCCATATTTTGGACAGCAAAATGGTAAATCGCATCAATACTGTCGACCTCGATTTGAGAATTGCCGGTCACCTTTTCAACTTTGCCTTTTGAAGAGGTGAACTCGATTGTGTCGGCTCTTTGTTGGTATCTAATCCAATCCCAATCCTCAAGATCAGACGGTCGTTGGGGCTGTTTTCGTTGGCGGGCATATTCCACACCGGCCACAAGGACGCGTTGACCTTGAGCAAGTTTTCGCGACATTAATTCACTATCATCAAGCCATCCCACACGTACGTTGAGATCAAATCCATCTTCAATCAAACCTACAGGATGATCAGTATATGACACTGAGAATGCTACGTTGGGATGTAAACGTGCAAAGCTCGCTACTGCTGTCGATAGGGGACCGGAAGCGAGAAAGGCGGGAATAGAAATGCGTAGCGCCCCGACTGGCTCCAAAGACAAAGCGTTCAGCTCGTTCAATCCAGCCTCAGCGCTATGCAACATATCCACCACCCTGGCATAGAATATACGGCCTTCATTTGTCAGCGTGATCTTTCGAGTGGTCCGATAAAGTAGTGTTGTGCCCAGATAAGCCTCAAGTTCAGAAACGGTTTCGCTAATGCGCGATGGAGCAAGTCCAATGCTTTTTGCAGCCGCCCTAAATGAGCCTTCGTCCACTACGCGCGCAAAAATCGCCATCTGCCTAAGGTGATCAATCATTATTCTGTCTCGCAGATTAATTGCTTCGGAAATTAATCAATAGTCGAATTAAACACGTACGCATAGTCTCGCTGAGTGCATAATTGGATGACCATTCCGCGAGCAATCTGGGTTCGAGATTGCGAAAGACCCCTATTGCTTGTTTGAAATGGATCGAACCCCATGGAGGAATACCAATGTCTAGATTAAAGAAGACGGTCATAGCGTCCGCCGCGCTGGCCTTAAGCTTAACAACGGCAACGCTGGCTGAGGAGACGTCGCTCGACCTTAAATTTGCGGGGGCGCTAGAATTCTCCGACACCGGCGCCCTGTTCGTAGGCGATAACTAC
>JBCDFK010000315.1:0-3854 GCA_039178065.1 Pseudomonadota bacterium
GCAGAGGAGGCCCTTATGAAAAGAATAGCACTTTTGGCGGCAGTTGGTGTTTCAGCGTTGGCTTTGAATACTGGCATTGCTGCAGCGGATTATACGCTGAACATTTTGCACATTAACGACTTGCACTCACGCATTGAGCCGATCAATCGCTTCGATTCTACCTGTAATGCGGAAGATGATGCGGAAGGCAAATGTTTTGGCGGTATCGCACGGGTTAAGACAAAAATTGATGAGCGCCGTGCAAGCCTCGCCGGAACCGATCAAAATGTGATCCTTCTAGATGCTGGTGACCAATTTCAGGGCTCTTTGTTTTACACGACCTATAAGGGCGATGCGGCCGTTGAATTTATGAACCAGATGGGTTTTGACGCCATGGCGGTCGGAAACCACGAATTTGATGATGGTCCTGAAGGGCTGAAGAATTTCTTGGAAAAGGCTGAGTTCCCGGTCATTTCGGGCAATACCTTGGTGGGTGCTAGCACTGGTATTGAAGGTGGTCTGACGCCCTACATCATCAAAGAAATTGGCGGCGAAAAAATCGGCGTGGTTTCTGTGCTTGCAACCGATACGGACGAAACCTCATCGCCGGGCGGTGATGTGCTCATCATTGATGAGATTAGCTACCTGCAGGGGGCGGTCGCTGAGCTTGCTGAGCAGGATGTCAACAAAGTCATCTTGCTTTCGCATGTGGGGCTGAACCGCGACAAGGCAATCGCAGCGGCGGTTGATGGTATCGATGTCATTGTGGGTGGCCACAGTCACACATTGTTGTCGAACGTTAAGGACGGTGCTGAGGATGTTTACCCAGTGATGGTTGAAAATCCGTCAGGCCAAGAAGTGCCGATTGTCCAGGCCTATGCATATTCGAAATATCTTGGCGAAATTCGAGTGACATTTGATGATGATGGCAATGTCCTACGTGCCAATGGCGAGCCACATCTGCTTGATGCATCCGTTACGGCGGACGCTGCATTTACGGCGCGTGTTGCTGAGCTTGGCGGACCTATTGAGGAACTCAAAGGCAAAGTCGTCGGAGCATCGTCTGATCTGATTGAGGGTAGCCGCGAGGTTTGCCGTGCGCAGGAATGTGCCATGGGTAACCTGGTTGCTGATGCGATGCTTGATCGAACAAAAGATCAAGGTGTCCGCTTTGCTATCCAAAATGGCGGCGGTCTGCGCGCATCTATTGATGCGGGTGAAGTGACAATGGGCGAAGTGCTAACGGTGCTTCCGTTCCAGAACACGCTTGCAACCTTCAGCGTTGCTGGTTCTGACGTCGTTGCTGCACTTGAAAATGGTGTGAGCAGACTTGAAGATGGTGCAGGCCGTTTTCCGCAAGTGTCGGGCCTTAAATATACGTTTGATAAGGATGCAGAGCCAGGCAGCCGTATTTCAAATGTTATGATCGCTGAAGGCGATGGTTTTGTCGCCTTGGACGAAGGCGCGACTTATCTTGCAGCGACCAACAACTATATGCGTAACGGCGGCGATGGCTACGCAATGTTCTCTGAAGCTGAAGACGCCTATGATTTTGGCCCTGGTCTGGAGCAAGTGGTTGCCGACTATATCGCAGCAAACAACCCTTACACACCCTATGTGGACGGGCGGATCACTGCGGGCGCTGCAATGGAAAAAGCAGAAGCCAAGATGGAGATGGAAGCCGAAGTTAAAGCGGAATCGGCGGTTGTCGTGCCAGAGACGACACTTGGTGCCGGTGATCTAGCGACCATGGGTCCTAAAATTGAAGCACCTGCCATGGAGAAAGAGGCCATGGAGAAAGAGGCTATGGAGAAGGAAGCCATGGAAAAAGAGGCCATGAAAAAGGATGGCCACATCGTGGTTGCGGGTGACACCTATTGGGATCTTGCCAAAAAATTCTACGGCGACGCTAATATGTGGAAGAAGCTAGATGCTGCCAATCCGCAATATCGCGCGAAAGGTTTGGAAATTGGTGCAACATTGGTTGTTCCAGAGTAAAACCTGCGAAATAGCCTGCGATAAAATGCCCGCTTTGTGCGGGCATTTTTTGTGGGATAGAGACCATTGAAACTTATGGGCAGACTTCTAGTTTAGCAGTCAGCTAAAGGGTGTTTTTCATGAATCTATCGACCAAAATTGATTATAGCGCTTCGAAAGAAATCGGACCGTTACCGGCTGAGCACCCGCCCGTAAAAATTCATAAAGTAGGCGTTTTGCTGATCAATCTGGGTACGCCCGATGGCACTGATTACAAATCTATGCGCCGCTATCTGAAGGAGTTTTTGACAGACAAGCGCGTGATTGAATGGCCCAAAGCGCTCTGGTATCCAATTTTGTTTGGTATCATTCTTAATACGCGCCCAGGCAAGGTTGGTAAGGCCTATGAGGAGATTTGGAACAAGGATCTCGATGAAAGCTATTTGCGAACTTATACGCGGTCTCAAGCGGAAAAACTGTCTCAAGCATTGAAGACAAATGAGAATGTTGTTGTCGATTGGGCCATGCGTTACGGACAACCTTCAATTGACGAGCGTATTACTGCATTGCGCGACGCTGGTTGCGATCGCATCGTCGCGTTTCCATTGTATCCTCACTATTCCGCCGCCACGACGGCGACCGTGAATGATAAAGTGTTTGAATCATTGATGAAAACACGCTTCATGCCAGCACTTCGGACAGTGCCATCTTATCATGATGAACCAATTTTCATTGAAGCGATTGCCCAATCCATCGAGACCCATTTGTCGGGTTTGGATTGGGAGCCGGAACGATTGATCGTTTCTTATCACGGTATTCCGCAAAGCTATTTTAAGCGCGGCGATCCCTATCATTGTCATTGCATGAAGACGTCGCGGCTTCTTGAAAACCGGCTTGGTTGGGAGAAGGGCCGGTTGATGACGACATTCCAATCTCGTTTCGGACCGGAAGAATGGTTGCAACCTTACTTTGATAAAACTGTTGAGGAATTGCCAAAACAGGGCATCACAAAAATTGCGACGATCAATCCTGGATTTGTATCCGATTGCCTGGAAACATTGGAAGAGATTGCGGGCGAGGGCGCTGAGATATTCGAAGAAGCGGGTGGGCATCACTATACACACATCCCGTGCTTGAATGATTCAGAGGCGGGTATGGCTGTCATTGAGGCGATGGTGCGCCGTGAGCTGCAAGGTTGGTTGTAAGCCCTGATTTACGCGGCGCCGATACGCAATAGATCGTGCAAGTGCACGATGCCGACTGGTTGATTATCCTCAATCACCATCAAAGTTGTAATCTCAGATGTGTTGACGATTGTAAGCGCTGTTGCTGCCAGTTGATCTGGTGAAATAGTTTTTGGATCGCTCGTCATTACTTCGTCGACCGGCATGGAAAGCAAGTCGCCATCGATATGGCGGCGCAAATCGCCGTCAGTAATAATACCGGCCAGTGATCCATCATTTGCCAATACGCCGGCACAACCAAACCCTTTTTGACTGATCTGCATGATGGCTTCACGCATATTGGTACCGGACTTTACGAGCGGCAGTTCTTCGCCGGTATGCATGATTTCACCCACACGGGTTAAATTTGCGCCAAGCTGGCCGCCTGGATGAAACTTTTTGAAGTCCACAGCTGTAAAGCCGCGTTCTTCTAAGAGCGCCACCGCTAAGGCATCGCCCAATGCCATTTGCATGATCGTCGATGTTGTAGGCGCTAATCCATGCGGGCATGCTTCTTCTGTTCTTGGCAAGGCCAGCAGAATATCTGCTTCGCGTGCAAGCGTAGATTTTTGACCAGTCGTCACTGCGATAAGCGGTATCTCAAACCGCCGGGAATATTCGATGATTCCACCTAGCTCACGCGATTCGCCAGACCATGACAGGGCAATAATGGCA
>JBCDFK010000316.1:0-3851 GCA_039178065.1 Pseudomonadota bacterium
CACCATCATTGCCAGGCCAGCAAACAATCCCAATGCCAAGCCGTCTATCAGGTTGGGTTTTTCCAAGACTCGAAGATAGAAAAGAAAGCTGGCCACCCAAAACGGTATCATCGCCGAGTTTGCATTGTAGTCGAGCGCGACAAAGCCCAGCAGAGGTAATCCAAGCGCAACTGCAAGTGTTGCAAGTTGTTGATTCTTATTTAGATATCGGCTCGATATTAACAGCATTAGAGCGAGGCTAACGCCAATATTGATGGAAGAAAGGAACCTGTAGGCTAAGTTAGTCCGCGGAAATATTTCGAACCATGCAGCGGTAATCCAACCAAATACTGGCGGATGTTTGCTATTGCCCCATTGCCATCGAATGCCCCAGCTGTAGTTCTCCAACATGTCTCTGTAAGTATCCAGATTATATTTGGAAAAATTGGCGTAAAGCGCCCAAAATATCACAATGACAATCAGTGACAGGGTAAGAGCTATATTTTTATTGATCACCGGAAAATCAATTTCACTTTTTTTCGATGGCATCGACAATTCCCAAAACGGCAATATCTCTAGCTCTTTGATGTATCAGGCATTGCTGCTCTCAACATAACTGATAGTGATAAAAACCACAGGTTTATGCGTCCCGCCACGTAACAAGCTTGGTCACAGCATAGTTGAAAACAGCGTTCATCAATGCACCAACAAGCCCGGCAAATCCCGCTGACTGATTGAACTCTAAAACATTGACAGCAATAGATAAATTCGCAATCGCGCCGACACTGCAAATGACATAAAACGTGCCTAATCCATACACAAATCGGACGCCTTTGAGTTTGCGATGTGCATATGTCACTTCGTTATTAAGTAGGAAATTTGAACTCATTGCTACGAATGCGGCGATAAACTGAGCATGAAAAAAGCTAACGCCAAAACCGTCTGTCAATAAGAACAACGTCGCCATATGCACGCCCAAACCGGTCATGCCCACAAGCGCATAAAGCATAAAGCGCATTGGAATAATACCGCCGGTAAACCGCGACACTAATAAACCTAAGAATTGTATTGTGACGAGAAAACCAAGTTTGCTCTCGCCTTCAAATCGTTCGCGAAATTGGAACGGTACTTCAGCGATTTTGAACTCGCCGCCAAACCGGCTCACAATATCAAATAGAATCTTGAACCCATCACGCGATACATATTCCGCTGCTTTATCAGCCGCATCGCGTGTAAGCATGAAAAATCCGCTCATTGGATCGGTCGTGTAATCACCGGTGATGTAATTGGCGAGCGTCGTCGCTAATTCACTGCCTTTGGCTCGCGTTTTCTGTTGGAAACCAGACGCGTGATCCCCACCATCCACGTATCGAGAGCCGATGACGAGATCTGCACCTGCTTTGATCTGCTCCAGCATCACGGGTAGTCGGGTCTCATCATGTTGCATGTCTGCATCCATGATCGTCACAACAGGCGCGTTCGCCGCCATCATACCCTCAATACACGCGCCCGAAAGGCCGCGTCGTCCAACCCGACGGATGCACCGTAAGTTTGGATGGGATACAGCCAATTCGCGCGTTACCGCGGTCGTGCCATCGGGACTATTGTCATCAACAACAATGATTTCATGCGCAATCTTCCCCATCGCCGCACCGATTTTCTCGACGATTAGAGGGATATTTTGAGCTTCATTGAAGGCTGGCAGCACAATTGTTAATTCAGGCGCTCGCATAATGGCTCCATCCACGCGCAACAAAATGTCGTTCCTGACCTACCACTCAGCTGATATTGGTCATATCGTGTTACATTAAGCTCCAAAGGTGAATGAATGGCGAAGAAAGCAAATTCCAACACCAAAACAGACAATAAAAGCACACGCGTCATTGCCTGCGGCATGATTGCGCGTGAAATCTTGGATATTTGCGAACTCAACCAACTCGATCACATCTCGCTGACTTGCTTGCCCGCCGAATATCATCACCACCCAGAGAAAATTGCACCTGAAATGGATAAAGCCATCGCGAAGGCAAAAGACGATGGCTTCTCCAATATTTTCGTCGGTTATGCCGATTGCGGCACGGGCGGCGATCTAGATAAAGTTTGCGAAAAACACGATGTTGAGCGCATCACGGGGCCGCATTGCTTTTCATTTTATCTCGGCAATGAAGCGTTTAAAAACAGCGGTGATGATTATGTGGCGACATTCTTTATCACCGATTTTCTCGCCAGGCATTACGAGAATTTCATGCTCAAGCCACTGAAGATCACGCAACATCCGGAACTGCTGGAAATGTATTTCGGTAATTACAAGCGTGCCCTGTATTTAGCACAGGTCAACGATCCGATACTTGACAAGCGCGCGGCCGAATTTGCAAGCATTCTTGGCCTAGAATATGAGCGTGTTTTTACTGGTTATGGTGACCTTGTGCCGGCGCTTGAAAATACCCACATCTAAAATAACTCCACAACGTAACCATTTCGTTGGAATTAGCGTTTATGCTGAGTTTGAAATGTGTTTGACGTGCATAAGTTACCTTTGGATATCAATGAATGCTTCAGGAATCGAGCAGCGAGACAATGGTTGAGATTGAGGAAACGGTTGACTACCAGCCGCGTCCGCTTTCATCAGTCTTGAGCGATCTTGCTGAACGCAAAGGTACAAGCAAGGTTTCCATTCGCTGTATCAGAGAAGCACTTGCCGATCGCTCACTTGCAACGTTTTTGGTTTTGAGCGGCCTGATCAATCTACTGCCATTCCCGCCGCCTTCGACACTTGTACTCGGAATTCCAATCATTGCAATTGCACTGCAAATGATTGCAGGACAAAAAACCGTTTGGCTTCCACAATACTTCTTAAATCTGTCTATAAATGACGAAGCATTCGCTAAATTTACAACCAAAATAGTTCCTTGGTTACGCAAGCTCGAGACAATTGTACGACCGCGTTTCTGGCCTTTCCCGAGTGCTCCCTTTGCTGAACGCGTCGTTGGTTTCATTGGATTGGCACTAGGAATATTCGTCTTCATTCCTCTCCCGATGACGAATTGGATCCCAGCACTTGCCGTAGCGGTTTGCGGATTGGCGCTTTCCGAACGCGATGGCCTATGGCTTGCAATTGGCACAATTGTGGGTGGAGTAGCCATCATTGGCATCGGCTCAGCTTACTATTTCGGCGCGCTGGCCTTTACCGGCTGGATTGCAGGTTGATGCCGCATCGCATCGCGGTAATCACCGCGGGAGGAGCTGCTCCGGCGATCATCATCAACCGCTTGGTCGAGCACTTTCCAGACTTGCTTTTGATCACAGAAGAGCCTGAACCAAAGGGCATGTTCTTGAGACGCCGCGCGCGCAAAATAGGATGGTTTCAAACGCTGGCCCAGTTGCCGACGCAGTTCTTGTCTAAATTTGCAAAAGGCGCTCTCTCGAAACGCTACGCCGAGATCGAACAGGAACATAGCGTCTCAATGGAGATGCCTGAACTTCCAGATGCGATAAATATCGCGTCGGTAAATGACGGCTCTGTCGGACAAATACTTAACGACAATGGCATCACACTGACCTTTGTCGTCGGGGGCCGTATGCTATCAAAGGCAACGTTGGATACAATTGCTTGTCCGATATTGAACTTTCATGTCGGGTTTACGCCCGATTATCGTGGCGTGAATGGCGGCTATTGGTCTCTCATCGAGGATAAATCCGAACGTTTTGGTGGCACAGTTCATTTTATCGACCAAGGCGTAGATACTGGTGAGATCGTTGATCAATATGTCTGCATTCCCACACCCAAAGACAATTTGATGACCTATCAACATGTCATATCTGCGCAATCAGCAAATGGTTGTGTTGAGACAATAAATGCCATTCTTGCAGGC
>JBCDFK010000317.1:0-3848 GCA_039178065.1 Pseudomonadota bacterium
GGTGCAGATGCCGCTGATCTTGCCGGGCGTTATCTCGGGCGCGCTGTTTGCCTTCATTACCTCGTTCGATGAAGTTGTGGTAGTTCTGTTCTTGGGGACCGCCTCGCAGAAAACGCTACCATGGCAGATGTTCATTGGTCTGCGAGAGCAGATTTCGCCGACAATTTTGGCGGTTGCAACCGTGATGGTCGCGCTTTCGATCTTGCTGTTGACGACGCTAGAACTGTTGCGTCGCCGTTCCGAACGATTGCGCGGTTTGTCAGCTAGTTAAAGTTGCTTTTGCCATCAGAAACAAAAAGCCCTGCGGAGAATTTCGCAGGGCTTTTTGTTGTAGCGGGAGGACTACATTAAGCCAGCAGCGCCAACGCTGCGTCTTTGTCGAGTGCGGCGGGGCGTTCGCAACTCGTGCTCATTTCGACGAAGCCGCCGATTTCACCGGATTTCAAGATGGCCGTCATCACATCAACCGCATGAAGTGCGAGGTCCATTGAACATCGATGCGGGCGATCTTCCATGATGGCGGTTGCCATATCAGCGAGGCCAGAGGCACGATAGTTGGCGCGTTCATCTTGATTTGGGATGCCAAACGGATGGTCGCTTTGTGGAACGGGATTGATCTCTCCATCGTCACCAGCCATCTCAACGGTACCACCAAAGAAGTTCGGATCTGGCACGAATAGTGAGCCATCGGTTCCATACAGCTCCATATTGGCATGGCGGTGCGCCCAAATATCCCAACTTGTGGAGAGTGTGACTGTTGCGCCATTTTTAAACTGCAGCAATGCGTGGATATTTGTTGGTGTGTTGACAGGCACTTTCTCGCCATTGCGCGGCTCGGAGGTGATTGTACGCTCGCTGAATGTTGTTGTCGCAAGCGATACAACTTTCTCGACCGGTCCGATTAGTTGGATGAGGTTGGTGACATAGTATGGGCCGATGTCGAGGACAGGGCCAGCACCTGGCTGGTAGAAAAAGTCTGGGTTTGGATGCCAGCTTTCCATGCCGTGCCCCATCACGTGGCAGGTTCCAGCTATAATTTTACCAACGGCGCCTTCATCTATGAGGCTGCGCGCTTGTTGATGCGCGCCGCCCAAAAATGTGTCTGGTGCCGAGCCAATACGAAGGTTTTTTGCGCTTGCCAGTTCAGACAGCTCTTTTCCTTCATCGAATGTCAGCACAACTGGCTTCTCAGAATAAGCGTGTTTGCCAGCTTCCAGAATTGATTTCGTCACTGCAAAGTGTGCATCGGGAATTGTCAAATTTACAATGATGTCGATGTCGTCCGCCGCAAGTAGTTCTTCAACGGTGGATGCACGAACGCCAAATTCATCAGCACGTGCTTTTGCCGCGTCCATGTTCATGTCTGCAACGGCGCGCATCTCCAAGGACTTGAACAATGGCGCGAGGGTTAAATAGGCTGATGAGATGTTTCCGCATCCGATGATGCCGATTCCAAGCTTACTCATATTAAGAAGTCCAGACCTGTTTGATCGTTTCAATACTGCGATTTGCAAATCGCGCGTCGTCATTTGGATTGTCGTGCTCAACTGTCAGAAATTGGTTGCTCGTTGCATCCAGCGCCTGCTTGATGGCAGGCCAATCCATGGTTCCGTGTCCAACATCTGCCCAACCATCTTCGTCCTCACATTGCCCAGCTGGGGCAAGGTCTTTGATGTGAACGGATGAAAGCCTGTCAGCATATTTATTGATGTATGTGATAGGATCTTCGCCTCCTACCAATACCCATGCCAAATCGAGTTCCACTTTAAGATCTGGGCCGCCTTCCAAGATGGCGTTGAGCACGCTTTCTCCGTCACCGGCGTCTTTGATTTCAAAGTCGTGGTTGTGCCAACCAATGTCCAATCCTATGGCAGCTAGTGGTGCTAGTGCGGCTTGCGTGCGTGCGCCAATTGCCCGCCATCCGGCCGGATCGCTTGGGCGCTCATCAGCAGAAAGGTGCGGCACATAGACGGCCTTAAGATCGAGCGCTTTGGCTATCGCGACAACCTCATCAGGGTTTTCTTCAAGCATTTGTAGACCGATATGTGCGCTGGGCATTGTCAGGCCATTGGCCTTTAATAACTCAGCCAATTTTGCGGCGTCGGCCGCATTAGTGAAAAGTGCGCCATAGCCTTCAACTTGTGTGTAGCCAGCGGCGGCCACTCTAGCGAGGACATTTTCAATGGGCCCAAAGTTACGTGAGCTGTAAAGCTGGTAAGAAAAATCTGTCATGATGTATCCAATAGTGGTTCAGAGTCGTACTTCTGTTTCCGCATCAAAGAGGTTGGCTTTTGCGGGATCAAAGCCGATCTCTAGCTTGTCGCCGATGCCAACTTCGGCGGTTCCTTCCATCAAAAAGCGGAATGGTTTGCCGGCATAGCTTGACCAAACGAGTGTATCAGCACCCATCGGTTCAACCAATTCCACCGAAACTTTTGCTTTGACGGGCATTGTCTTTGCGTTTGCGCCCACGGCCACATTTTCGGGTCGGATGCCTAACGAAACGGTTTGGCCCGCTTTTCTTGGCATGTCCTGGAACTCGTAGTCCTTGAGGCTGATCTTTGTGCTATCGACTTCAAACCTATCGGCCTTTGCGCCCGCGAGCGTTCCGTCAAAGAAGTTCATTTCGGGCGATCCAATAAAGCCAGCAACATATTTATTGACCGGCCTGTTATAGATTGCGTGAGGTGTATCTAACTGCTGAATGAGACCCTGTTTCATGATGGCAATGCGATCGGCCAAGGTCATTGCTTCGATCTGATCATGTGTCACATATATCATCGTATTGTTGAGTTTCTGGTGCAGGCGTTTAATTTCAACGCGAAGATCGGCACGCAATTTTGCGTCAAGGTTGGAGAGCGGCTCATCAAATAGGAAAACATCAACGTCGCGAACCAGCGCACGACCAATTGCAACCCGCTGACGTTGGCCACCTGAAAGTGCAGATGGCTTGCGTTTCAACAAAGGCTCGATTTGCAAAATCTCAGCGGCGCGCGCAATGCGTTCTGCAATTTCTTCTTTGCCAAAGCCCGCGTTTTTAAGGCCGAACGACAAGTTTCCTTCAACTGACATTTGCGGGTAGAGCGCGTAGGATTGGAACACCATGCCGATGTCGCGATCCTTGGGTTCACTCCAGGTTACGTTCTTGTCGCCGATGAATATTTGCCCATCGGTGATATCAAGCAGACCCGCAATACAATTGAGCAGGGTGGATTTTCCGCAACCGGAGGCACCAAGCAAAACAAGGAATTCACCCGATGGGATTTCAATGTTCAGATCGCGAAGCACTTTGACGGTGCCAAAGTTGAGGACCAGATTTTTGACTGAAACGTTGGCCATGGATTATCCTTTTACCGCGCCAGCGGCGATACCGCGCACAAATAGTTTTCCTGATATGAAGTAGACGGTCAGCGGCACTAAGCCTGTTAGAATGGTTGCGGCCATATTGACGTTGTATTCTTTCACGCCCTGAACTGAGTTTACGATGTTGTTGAGCTGCACGGTCATCGGATAGATGTCTGGCTTGGTATAGACAACGCCAAATAGGAAGTCGTTCCAAATGCCGGTGATCTGAAGGATCATCGCAACGACAAATATGGGCAAGCTCATTGGCAGCATGATTTTGAGGTAAATTCCCCAAAACCCTGCGCCATCAACCCGTGCAGCTTTGAACAATTCTTCGGGAATGGAAGTGAAATAGTTTCTGAAAAGCAGTGTCAAAATCGGCATGCCAAATATGGTGTGAACGATCACAAGCCCAGTTAGCGTGCCATAAACACCCAGCTCTCGAAGCAATATCACCATGGGATACAGCATCACCTGATAGGGAATGAAGGCACCAAATATCA
>JBCDFK010000318.1:0-3832 GCA_039178065.1 Pseudomonadota bacterium
CGCACGGGTCTTTCGCGGAACACAATCAAGAAGTACCTGCGTGAAGGTGCTGTAGAACCGAAGTTCAAGACGCCACCGCGGCCGAGCAAGCTGGACCCGTATGCGGATCGTTTGTCGTCATGGCTTTTGGCGCAGACACGCAAGTCGCGCAAAGACCGTCGGACTGTGAAGCTGATGTATGAGGACTTGGTCAAGCTTGGCTACGATCGGTCCTACGAGCGTGTGGCAGCATTTGCGCGCGCGTGGCGTGCTGATCGACAGCGTGCCGAGAGGACAACCGGACGCTGGACGTATGTCCCGTTTGTGTTGCAGCCATGCGGAAGGACCGTCACATTGAACGCTTCAGAACGCAATCTGCATCGGAAGCATAATCGCGACACTCATTGTGCGATAGTCCAGAAAATGCAAGAGCGGCAGTGTCGTCTCGGCAATTGCTCGACATTCCAAACTAATGGAAAATGGCTGGGCTCCACTCCTTCTTGTCACGATGCCAGAAGCCAAGACAAAGCAGCGGCCATAAAAGAAGCTCAATTGCGAAAAGTGTCTCGATGGTCCAGGCGGATTGGTTTGGTCAACCCGCTTCCTTCTATGAAAACATGTCCGGTTTCTACATGAGGCTGATTCCATAGAACTTTTTTTGATCACTTTTGATATACGCTCTACTGTTTTGGAACAGTGGTGTTTACGCGCAAACCATCGAGCAGCTGCAACATTCATTGAATGTCCGTTAGCTGCTATGATGGCTCAGTAAACGGGAAGCAAACGATTAAACTTCGTACCGCAATCCGTTGCTATCAAAAATCCAATCCGGTTTGGATTGCAAACGGCAAACTATCAGATGCTAAGTAGACAGCCCTGCAGAGGGACGCAGCTGAAGGGTTTACCGTAAATTCAAAATCGCTTGCTCCCGGGTACAAACCCGCACAGCCTAATGGTAAAGAGGTTGGATCGTTGGTGGAGTTGTCATCGCAAGCGTCGGCCCGTCGCTCGACCATAGACTTCATCGAGCACGTTGGATTTTGGGCCAATTCGGATTTAGTCGTCATTGAAGTGATCCGGGAACACCCGCCAGTTTAGCGGGTGTGCAAATCGGGGACAAATTCCTGAAAATAGCTAACACATCACGGCTATGGTATGCGACTTTGATGATAACATGGATGTCTCACAATCTTCATAGGAAATCAGGGGAATTACAGGCAGTACACTTTCAACGGCAAGGGCAAGGGCAAGGGCAAGAAGTTATACTTCAGTTCCCTGGAGTATTGCGCGGTGAGAGGATTGCCCAGCCAAGACTTACCAAAGATTATGCTAAAATACTCGAAGGGCTTGATCCAAACATGATGCTGTTTTTCGGTTAGGTCTAAAGCGTTGAGTTCAAAATCGCGGAGATCTATCAACGAGCGGTGTTTTCAGACGTGTACGAAGGAACATCTGTGGCATTGTTGGTTAATTTGTTCGGCAGTCGATCGAACCAGTACGAAGCATTCATGGCCGGTCGTGGTGCCGGCACTTTTGCTGCCTACATCCTGACAAAGAGCAAAATGCTCGGCTCTTGGGTGAGCCATAAGGCATTTTCCGCGTCGAGCAAAAAAGATATGAGGTGCTTGTAGATAACTTTGACATCGAACAGTCTGCGCGGCGCGAAATCGCACCTAACTTGTATGAATTCTCTGTCCCCCGCAGATGGCGAACTGTATTCGATAGCATTGCGTCTTTGAGCGAGGCAACCAATTGGTCACCGAGTTTTAGGCGCTTTATCAGCGTTGCTGGTGGTTGCGAGAGTGACACTCTTCGCCAGCAAGAAAGGCAGATGCTCTTGTACTTGGCGACCTGATGTGGCTCGAAATGTGCGCGGCGGCCATCGCCCGCTTAATTAAACTGGGAGTTGTCTCCATGAGATATTTATTCTTCTCTATGATACTGCTGTCTTTTCCATCTGCGTTGGTTGCCGAGGTTGTGGTTTGCAACGAGCACGGAGCTGTCGTTACCCGTGACGACGGAACTATTTTCTACTTGGGAAAAAGCTGTGATGCGGCAATTGAAGGAGGAGGCACAGGGCGCTGGTTCAACGCGGCTTCATTCTTGGCTGTACTCATTGGAGACTCATTTGAAACCAGCCAAGGCTACCAAATCTTTTCTGAGATCCCTTGTCTGGATTTTTGCCAATCTCCAAACGATTTTTGAATGTCTCTTTCGGCATTCGCTCGTCGTGACAATAGTCCTGAGTTCGTCGCCAGGCCGCACGGAACTGGATCGAGGCTGTCGGTGCCAAGACTGCATTCATCGAACCGGGATCACCCAGCGAAAACGGCTACGTCGAGAGTTTCAATGCCCGGTTCCGCGACGAACTGTTGAACAGGGAATAGTCTACTCATCGACAGAAGCGCAAATCCTGATCGGAAGATGGAGAAAGCACTCCAACACACAGCGGCGCAACAGCGCCTTGGGATACCGCCCATCGGCGCTGGCAACAATCATCCCTACAAACCAAAGGGCAGTCATGCACAAACAATCAAACCAGACCAGTCAAGTGGGGTCGATCAAATAGAGGGTCGCCACTCTGCCAGCCCGCTGGCGATTTTTACCAGTGGTTCGTTCGAGTCGACCACCAAAATGTGGGTGCATTGAGGCTGTGGTCATCGTGCTGTTTTCAACAGACTGGTTAAGGCCTGATACGACGTCGGTCAGAGTGCCGTTTCCCCTCGCCCATCCTCAGGCCGCATCGAACTGGGTTGGTGATGATTGTCCCGCGTTGGATCGGTGGGAGGAATGATTTTTTAACGAGCTGACCAGTTGTCTCCTGGCCCGTCCTGAGCTGGTTGAGGTAAACCCGTCCAGGCAGTATCAACGGTTGCATCGGAGTTATGGCCATTCTGCATGCTGGGAACAGGATCATAATCATGCCCGCCATTTCCAATGTCCGTCATCGTTTGCTTGATACTATCCCACGCTGCACTGAGGTCGCCCCCAGTCGCAACGGTTTCACTGGAATGGGGGGGCCACCCCAGGATGGTCAGGGAAGCCTGGTTCATTACTGCTAGCAGGAGGAACCTAGGGTCCTACCACAGTTTCGATATTACCGTGACCAACGACATCAGGATTATTGCTTGGGCTGTTCGATGCATCTCCGGAGTCGATTCCTGATGTATCAACGCTCCCCCAAAAATCACCTTCCGGCCCACCGCGCGCGGCAGATTGGGTACCCTCGCTATCTGTGTAAACAAGATATTTATGGTAAAGTCCGCCACCTAGAGGTTTGTAGCGAACGTCGATGCTTTCCTGTCCCATGCGAAAATACCCCTTTTATGGTGCGTTAAGGTAAATTCGTGCGTGGATCGTACGTTCCCCTGAGCGAAAATCCCGTATGTGAACAGCAAGATCATAACTCGTTAAAACGCGATTGAAGTATTTGCTGCTAAAGGAAGTAAGCCGCTTCACTTTTCCACTTCTGACCCAGGCTCTATCCGTTTCGCTGAGATTTGGATCATCCGCATTGATCACGTAAGTAGTGTCCATGTTTTTTGCGAAGAACGCGATCGGATCGTCAATCTTGTTTTCGTCCAGATATTGCAGAACGGCATCTGTCGCGAGTTTGGGATCGGATCTATGCCCCAATTCTCTGATCGTTGCCTTGGCAAATTTGTCAAAGTCTGAGGCAAATAGCGGGAGGGTCATGTAGGTCACAAATACTGCAGATAGCAGACCTATGGAGAGATAGAGTGCACGCTTCATCGGAAATCGCTCATGTGAGAATTTAACATCCAGAAGTTGCTGAAACCGTTGCACTGCAATCAGAGCGCGTCAATCGCGAACGCGATCCAGGCAGGCAGCG
>JBCDFK010000319.1:0-3770 GCA_039178065.1 Pseudomonadota bacterium
GCCTTTAGAAGAAATTTGTGAGCTAGTTTTTTTCAATATCGGGCGCATCGACTGCCTTCATGCCAACGACGTGGTAGCCGCTATCAACATGGTGGTTTTCGCCGGTTACTGCGCGTGAAAGATCACTCAGCAAATAGAGTGATGCATCACCTACTTCATCAATTGTAACCGTTCGACGAAGCGGGGAATTGTACTCATTCCATTTCAAAATGTAGCGGAAATCACCAATGCCAGAAGCTGCCAACGTTTTAATTGGACCCGCCGAAACAGAGTTCACTCGGATATTTTTAGGTCCCAGATCGACCGCTAAATAACGAACGCTAGCCTCAAGAGCAGCCTTCGCTACACCCATAACATTGTAGTGTGGCATCACGCGCTCTGAGCCGTAATAAGTCAATGTAATCACCGAACCGCCATTGCTCATGAGAGGCTCTGCACGCTTCACCAAAGCAGTGAATGAATAGACAGAAATGTCCATCGTCATCATGAAATTCTTATGTGTCGTATCGACGTAACGACCGGTCAGCTCCTCCTTGTCTGAAAACCCAACAGCATGAACCAGAAAGTCCAAACGGCCCCAAGTTTGTTCGAGATGGGTGAAGACTGCCTCGACGCTTTCAGGGTCGGTCACATCCATATGACCGGCAATCATCGCGCCGATTTCGTTGGCCAAAGGCTCGACGCGTTTTTTCAGCGGTTCACCCTGATAGGTGATCGCAAGTTCGGCGCCCTGTTCAGCACATGATTTTGCTATGCCCCATGCCATCGAGCGATTATTTGCGAGCCCAATGATGAGCCCGCGTTTGCCCTTCATGATGCCAGAACCGATTGACATACGCATTCTCCGTCTTTTTTTGATTAGTTGGAGAGCGTATTGCACAGAGCGTCCGGCGCATCAAGCGATCACAGCAACCTAAATCACGGTTCTACTGCTTCATTTTGTTTGGCGATGAGGGCTTCCAAAACATCCTTGTCGGCGTCTTCCAACATTATGCGCAACACGGCGAGCAAATCGCCCTTTTTGCCCGCTTTGTTGGGCAGCCCGCGACCAGGAATACGCAAAATCGTACCCGAGCTTGTCCAAGGAGCAACTTTAAGCGCAATTTTTCCACCCTGGGGCGTCGATACTGCAATTTTTCCGCCGGTGACCGCAGTTTTTAGTGGTACATCCACATCCATAAGCAAGTTAGTGCGCTCGGCGCGAAGCCCCGGTTCTGACTTTATGGAAACTTTTGCTTTTACATCGCCGCGATGGCCCGTTGGTCCAGGCTGTCCTTGGCCTTTCAGACGAATAATTTGCTCATCTTCAACACCGTCGGGAATGGAAACCGCTATTGTGCGTCCATCGGCGAGCTTTAGTTTGGCTTTGCCGTCGCCCAAAATGTCGCTGATAGAGACAGGCAAAACGACTTCGACATCCTTGCCTTTTGTAGGTTGCGCTTTTCGCGTTTGAGGTCGGGATCCACCAAACGGATCCTGGCCACCCGCAAAGCCACCGCGAGGTGCACTGCCTCCAAACATGGTCTTTAAAATGTCTTCAGCATCAAAACCCGCGCCGCCAAAGCCACCGCCACTGCGCCGTTGTCTAAAGCCGCCAAATGGGTCACCACCGCCGAAGCCGTGCGTTTCGCGACCTTCCGCATCAATTTCTCCACGGTCAAACTGTTTGCGCTTTGCTTCATCGCCAACAACTTCATAGGCGCGCGAAATCTCCGCAAAGCGTTCTTGCGCTTTCGGATCGTCCTTATTGGCATCGGGATGATATTTCTTAGCAAGCCGACGAAATGCAGTTTTTATCTCGCCCGCAGTTGCTCCCTTGGCCACACCTAAAATTGCGTAGGGATCACGCATTCAATTTTCTCGCTTTCGCACCTATCTGTTCGAACTCTATATGGGCGCTCACGGATGAAATTTCCAGAAGAGATTCTTAAGCCGCGTCTTCACTATGAGGCCGCATAAAGCGCGTCCACCAGCCCGATCCCTTATCGAGACAAATATCGCCTATATATAGAACAATACCATCATAGGCATTGCGCGTCGCTTCAAAGCTTCGGCAGGTTTGCCCAGCTTCCGCACGCTGTTGGATATTTGTAATAACACCGGACGAGCCGGTCGCTTGGTTGGCCCAATCCAATCCCTGCGCCGTTACTTTGCTTAGATCTGCCGCAGTGACCGCTAGTCTGATTGTGTCTTCGTCAAGAAGCCGATCAGTTGTACTCGGATCTTGGTTCAATGGTGTTGTTTGGGCAAATGGATCTACTGCTATCGACGGTGTACTATCAGCAATGGATATAGCCCCCGTTGAAAAGTCTTTTTGTACGGAATCACCGCTGAACGTGCAGCCGGCCAATATCGAAAGCGGCGCCACAATTGTCATGCGTACAATCAAACGCTTGACGTTGTTAGAATTATTCACACATGTGTAGGCGTGACGCATTACTAAATACAAAATCCCAATATTTGCCCCGAGTTTTCAATATGCCTGAAGAAGTCTTAACAACCCGTGACATTGCCGACATCAAGGACCCGTTTGTGACATTTGCGGATTGGTTGAAAGAGGCTGAAGCCAGCGAACCAAACGATCCCAATGCCACCGCACTTGCAAGCGTTGACGCCAATGGCATGCCAAATGTGCGCATGGTTCTGTTAAAAGGTTTCGACGAAAGCGGTTTTGTTTTTTACACCAACTTTGAAAGCCAAAAAGGTGAAGAGATCCTGCAGCAGAAAAAAGCTGCGATGTGTTTTCACTGGAAGAGCCTGCGTCGACAAATACGCGTACGCGGCGATATCGAAGTTGTTAGCAATGATGAAGCCGATGCCTATTACAATTCGCGTGCCCGTGGCAGCCGAATAGGTGCCTGGGCATCCAAACAGTCTCGTCCATTGGAAAGCCGCTTTGCACTCGAAAAAGAAGTAGCAAAATACACTGCAAAATATGCGATTGGCGATATTCCTCGTCCGGCTCATTGGAGCGGCATCAGAATTCTACCCACCTATATTGAGTTTTGGAAGGATGGCGCATTTCGTTTGCATGATCGCATTATTTTTCAGCGCGAGAAAACCGATCAATCATGGGATAGATCACGATTTTATCCCTGACTCTGGTTGTTATGCTAACATGCAGTAAGCAATCAATGGCGGTGCACTATGAGTGATATGAAAACCCAACCAACTGATGCTTCTGTAGAAGGCTTTATTCAAAGCGTGGAAAATGTTGGTCGGCGCGAAGATGCGCTTGTGCTTCTCGAATTGATGAACAGTGCAACTGGCGCAAAGCCGGTAATGTGGGGCCAGAGCATAATCGGATATGGCAATTATGAATATGCGCGTGCTGACGGTTCCAAACACCAATTCATGCTCACCGGGTTTTCTCCGCGAAAGGCCAATATGACGGTCTATATAATGCCTGGTTTCAAGCCATATGAGGAGCAGTTGGCGCTACTTGGGAAATGCAAGAACTCTTCTTCCTGCCTTTACCTCCCCAGGCTTAAAAACATTGACCTTAGCGTGCTCAGCGACATTGTTGCTGACAGCATTTTGCGCATGAAAGAACGCTATCCAAACAGTTCGATTTGAGGTCGTCGGCACTTTACATTTAATTAAGCACGACAAGCTAGTTTGAACTTACGAGAGTTCTCAATAGAACGCATGACGCATTCTCGCCGGCCGCCATTTCAGAGCGGCATGTCAAAGTTTCCAGAAAATCGAATGCAATGCGGAAATCCGCGTCGCTTCAGGAGTTTGAGATGGCGGGCGATAAGGCAGATAAA
>JBCDFK010000320.1:0-3763 GCA_039178065.1 Pseudomonadota bacterium
CAAAAATGCAATAGCCAGAATTATGCCGACAGCATTGAGTGCAGCAACTGCCATCAGCGCAATGGCAGATAACAAACCGTAGTGAAGAAAAACCATCGGGAGTGATATTGCGCGGCCGTGTTGGGGGTCAAAGGCGGCAACCAAAAGGTCCTTCCGCCAAATAAGCAAAAATGCCGAAACAATGATGGCGATAAACAAAGTTTGTCTGATTTCAGCCCATGTTACACCGAGCATATCGCCGAACAAAATATGGTCTAAATGGACATCGGTGCTTATGGAAACATAGAGCACGATACCGAGGCCGAACATGGTGGCGAATACGATGCCAAGCGCGGTGTCTTCTTTGATGCGGCTACGCTCGCTGACAAATGCCGCGGTGAGGGCGCACACCATACCGGCGATAAATGCGCCAATCGCAAGTGGAATATTGATCAAGTAAGCAACCACGACGCCTGGCAGAACCGCGTGCGAGATGGCGTCGCCAAAGAGTGACCAGCCTTTGAGAACCAAATAGCAGGACAGTAATGACATGGGCACGCTAATCAACAGTGTGATTAGAAACGCCTGCTGCATGAACAATAGCTGAAATGGCAAAAGGAGTTCATCCATTATGATGTCTCCGCATGTATTTTTGCTGCGCGACGTTTAGCTGCTGCGAGCCCATATTTGGGTGCAAAAAAGAATGTGAGCGCGAATACTCCACCTTGTAGAAGGACGATAACACCGCCGGTTGCACCATTTGTAAAATAGCTGAGATAGGCGCCGAAGCCGCAGGTAAAGGCTCCTATTAGCGTCGACCAAATGAGTAAATGCGAAAATCGGTCGGTCAGAAGGTATGCGGTTGCGCCTGGAATGATGACAATTGCGACAACTAGAAATGCACCAACCGTCTGCAATGCCGCTACAGTAGAGCCAGCTAAGATCGCAAAGAAAATCAATTTGAGCCGGTCCGGCTTTAGTCCAATCGTTCGCGCATGGCTTTCGTCGAAAAACACCACCAATAAATCACGCCAGATCAAGGTGAGCACAATGAGAGATGTGCCTGCTATCAAAACCATTTGGATTGTATCAGTGGGTGATATTGCCAAAATATTGCCCAGCGCAATGGTCTGAATGTTCACGGCGCTTGGCGATAGCGAAGCCATGAAAAGTCCCAAACCAAAGAAAGAAGTGAAAACCAAGCCAATAATCGCATCTTGTCGCAGCTTGGTTCTGCTATTGAGAAACAGCATCGCACCTGCCGCTAAGCCGCCCGATATGAAGGCACCGATTGCAAAAGGCAGGCCCAAAATGTAGGCACCCGCAACGCCGGGCACGACCGCATGGGAAAGCGCGTCGCCAATGAGCGACCAGCCGCGCAGCATCAAAAATGCTGATAAAAATGCGCAAACTGCGCCGACCAACGCGCTAATCCAAATGGCGTTGATCATATAGCTATATTGAAAGGGCTCGGTAAGATAAGCGATCATTTATCATCGCCCTGCGGCTGATCTGCTTCCTGGTCCGAATAGATCACGAACGGACGTTCATCATCGGTGATAACCGTAACGGTACGTGGGTCTTCGTCATCATGAAGCGCGTCGCCGCCCAACACAAAGTGACGCAATACATCGCCAAATGCAATGCGCAGATTTTCTGCCGTGAAGACTTCGTTTGTTGGTCCCGAAGCCAGAATAGTCCGATTGATTAGTACGGCGCGATCGCAAAAATCTGGGACCGATCCAAGATTGTGCGTCGAAACCAACATAACGCGACCTTCATCACGCAATTCCTGCATGAGTTTGATGATCTGTTCTTCGGTTGTCACGTCCACGCCCGTGAACGGTTCGTCCAGTAATATGACTTGACCCTCTTGTGCCAAAGCGCGTGCTAGGAACACGCGCTTTTTTTGTCCACCTGAGAGTTCGCCGATTTGGCGTTTTCGGTATTCTTTCATACCTACGCGTTCGAGCGCTTCGGTCACTTTAATTTGGTCTGTTTGTTTGGGGCGTCGTAACCAATTCATATGGCCGTATCGGCCCATCATAACGACGTCCTCGACCAAAACCGGAAAGTCCCAATCTACTTCTTCAGCTTGGGGTACATAGGCGACGAGATTTTTCTTTAGAGCGTCGCGTGCTGGCATGCCGAGGATTTCAACGTGACCCTGACTGGTTGGAACAAAGCCCATAAGTGACTTGAAAAGCGTGGATTTACCACTGCCGTTAATACCTACTAGTGCAGTGATTGAGCCTTTGGGAATATCAAAACTGGCATTTACGAGTGCGGTTTGACCATTGCGATAGGTAACTGTGATGCCATCAACATGCAGCCCAGCGCGCATAGCGGCTGGGCTTGGTTTCTTCGCTAAGACAGCATTTGTGTTCATTGAGTTTTGCCGTTTGTCAGGCCGCTAACAATGGTTTCAACGGTGACGGCCATCAAATCAAGATAGGTGGGTACGGGGCCATCGCTGTCAGAAAGCGAGTCCACATATAGAATTCCACCATAGGCCGCGCCAGTTTCTCTAGCGATTTGCTGTGCTGCGTCGGGCGTAATGGTGCTTTCTGAAAACACGACAGTGATGTTGTTTTCGCGCACCGCATCAATAACTGCTTTGACTTGACCTGGCGTTCCTTGTTGGTCTGCGTTTATGGGCCAGATGTAGAGTTCTTTCAGGCCAAAATCGCGCGCCAAATAACTAAAAGCACCTTCACTTGATACTAGCCAGCGCTCTTCCGCAGGAATGCCATCGAGCGCTTCGCGCAATGGCTGCATCGCTAAATCAAGTTCTTCTATATAGGCCGCAGCGTTGGATTTATAAATTTCAGCATTTGCAGGATCGCCTGCGGAAAACGCTTTTTCGATATTGGCCACATAGATTTTTACATCGCTTGGCGACATCCATGCATGCGGGTTAGGCTTGCCGGAGTAGGGGCCCTGCTCAATATCAATTGGTACTACGCCTTCGCTAACAACGACAGCTGGAACATCACTTAGATTTGCAAGAAAGCGTTCAAACCAAAGCTCCAGGTTCAAACCATTCCAAATAATAAGATCTGCATCCAGCGTGCGGCGGATATCGCCGGGTGTTGGCTGATAATTATGGATTTCGGCACCGGGCTTGGTGATTGATACAACCTCAGCTGCATCTCCCGCGACATTCGAAGCAATATCCGCGATTACCGTGAAGGTTGTCGCAACTTTGAATTTTTTCTCTTGCGCAGAGGCTAAGCCTATACTGGCCGATAGAAGAACGAACGCTGCGGCCAGTGTTCGAATGATAGAAAGTACCTGAGTACGCATTGTGCTCTCTTTTTGCTATTGCAAACTATTCGCATTAAAAAATAGCGACTTTTTGCATTAGGTCAATAGTTGAGTTTCATTTTGTCACGAGAAGGGCTGTCAAAGCAGCTGATAGAGTGTGAACATCAGATCAGTCCCACATTTTTGAAAACTGCTCTTCTTGAGACTGGGAGCATTAGGGCTCATCCTAATACAGCGGCATGTCAATCAAACGACTTGCAAATGGAGCCTCGCTCTGCAATTCAAATGACGCGTGTAAACAGGGCGGCTGCCAATGATCAAGAATGGGTTGAGAGTATTGGCATGGCTTACCGTGTGCCTGTGCATGTTCCCTATTGTATCTGTTGTTTTGTCCGCATCGGGTGGAACGTTGGATACTTGGTCATCGTTGATGGCTACGGTTTTGCCAGGTTATTTTTGGACAACGGTTCAGCTCATCATATTGGTTGGAATTGGTACGGCAATCATTGGTGCGACG
>JBCDFK010000321.1:0-3749 GCA_039178065.1 Pseudomonadota bacterium
CCTTATAAAAAAAGTTACCCAACATGCCGACAAACTGGTTTGAATTATTCACAACATTGAAAGCATAAAGCCAAGAGAAAATAATCGCCCCAATTACAATAATTTTATAAATACCGATCGCATATAACAGCGTCTGGATGATTGTAAGGCCCACAATTTCCTCCTAAAAAAGATCTTCTAATCAGATAGGCATTCAATGAGGTGGTGACAAGTCCGTAAATTGAGCGCCGCAGATCAATAGACAAGCTATGAACTCGGGCTGATTCAGACTAACGATTGGATATGACCGATTCTAAATCGCAACAGCCCGCTCGTTTTGCAGCTTTTACCTATCCAGCCTACAAAAAATATTGGATAGCACGGCTGTGCACAAATTTTGCCACGCAGATCGTTGCGGTCGCGGTGGCTTGGCAAATTTACGATCTGACCCGTGACCCCTTTGATTTGGGTATCATTGGCTTGGTGCAGTTTTTACCACTATTACTTCTTGTTCTTATCACTGGAGCGGTTGCCGACAGATTTGGGCGCAAACTTGTGATGGCAGTGTCTATCTCTGGGCAATTTTTTTGCACATTAGCAATTCTCTATTTTTCCTGGCGTGGTCTAACCTCTCCGGTGCCAGTGTTTTTTGCGCTTGCTGGTTTGGGAATTGCGCGCGCATTTTTTGGTCCAGCATCACAATCACTTACGGTAAATCTAGTCCCAACCCATATATTTCCCAACGCGGTGGCTTGGAATTCTTCTTCCTGGCAATTGGCCTCAATCGTCGGGCCCGTAATGGGCGGTCTGCTATATGGTTTTGGCGCAAACGTTCCTTATGTAACGGCAACAATATTACTATTGCTTGGCTTTATCCTCACGATAAATATTCCAAGACCGGCCGAACGCTCACATATTCATAAAGCCAGCTTCTCGTCCCTATTCGATGGATTGCGCTATATCCGTAAAGAAAAAGTGGTGCTTGGGGCAATTTCGCTCGATCTGTTCGCGGTTTTGCTAGGTGGTGCAGTTGCGTTGCTTCCAGTTTATGCACGCGATGTCCTAGAACTTGGCCCCTGGGGTCTTGGTGTTTTGCGCGCGGCGCCTGGTATCGGCGCGCTTATAATTGCTGCATGGCTTGCTGCGTCACCCATCAGAAACCACGCCGGGCGGATCATGTTTGGCTGCGTGGCTTTATTTGGATTTTTTACCATTGTGTTTGGCCTATCCACAATCACTTGGCTTTCTGTGATTGCGCTCACTTTGGTCGGCGCCGCCGATATGGTCAGCGTCTATATTAGAGAAACACTATTGCAGCTTTGGACACCTGATGAAGTCAGAGGACGTGTAAATGCAGTCAATATGGTATTTCTCGGCGCATCCAATGAACTTGGCGAATTCCGCGCAGGCTTCATGGCTGCATGGATTGGCGTTGTGCCAGCTGTTGTCTTTGGCGGCGTAGGAGCAATCGCTGTTGCTGGTATTTGGGCTTGGAAGTTCCCAGAGTTAAGAGACGCAAAACATCTCGAGCACCGAGACTAGAGCGTTTACTTTTGCTTCTCAAAAACTATGTCGAGAAAATCATCAAGCCATTTTGATACAGGAGGATCATAGACAAATCGGCCCTCTAGATGCTCATGCCCCTGCTGAGCATTGGGCAAGACAAACCGTTCAGCACCTTTAATTGACCAACGGTGCATCATCGCAAGCGTTAACTCTGCATGGAACTGTACTGCCCACGCATTGTCACCATAGCGAAACGCCTGGTTGGGATATGTTTCTGACTTTGCCAGATGCACAGCGCCATCCGGTAGCGTGAATCCCTCTCGGTGAAACTGATATATTTTCTTTGGCCATTCCATCAACCGTTCGCCAGCCTCAGTGGGCTCAAGATCGTACCAGCCAACTTCTACAGCACCCTCGCTGTGGGTGTAGACCTCCCCGCCCAAATGGTTCACCAACATTTGAGCACCCAAACAAATCCCAATAAAGGGTTTATCTTCTTTGAGGGGCACGGCCAGCCAATCGGTTTCGCGCTTTACATATTCATCTGGATCATTAGCGCTCATTGGACCGCCAAACATCACGGCGCCCTCATACGCTTCAAGTGTTTCAGGCAAAGCATCGCCCAATGGCGGACGTCTAATATCCAACTCATGGCCGCGCTGAACGAGGCGTTGTCCAACTCTGCCTGGAGTTGACGTTTCCTGATGCAGGATCACCAAGATTGGCAATCGAGAGGTTTGCTTCATTATCAACTATCCGAGCCGGTGCGCTCTTTTACGCGTTGGCGCAGATTGACGCGCTCTCGTGAATCAATCCCCAAAAGCTCGGATATACGCCAAACCACATTGTCTTCCAGCTCATGTCGATAACCATCCGAATAGACAAGCTCCCAGAGAAGCTCAATCAGGCGAAGGCGTTGATCCTTATCGAGGTTACGCATGAGTGAGCTGGCAAAGCGGTAAAGGTCGACCGCTTCATCGCATGCCAGTTTGGCGGCATCCAACAGCTTGCGCAGTTCAGCACCATCCACTTCGTTCTCAGTGCGCACAAACACCTCAAGACGGTCTATTTCAACCTCTCGCAGCACGCCGTCAGCGTGGATGACATGGTACATCAGCGCGGCGGCACTAACACGCGGATCGTCGGGCGAAAGGACATCATTCGCATCTTGCTCACTATCTGAAAGCGTGCCCAAAAAATTGAAAAACTTGTCAAACATGAATCTAGCCATTCGCTGTCTTACTCAGTTTTAATAGCTAGAACAATCGAAAGCGTTTTTCGGCTGGTTTTTCTTCATCCCCTGCTACACCCGGATCGTCGGGTATTGGCACTTTGATCTCATCATCTACTTCTTCGATGACTTCCGCATCAATCGTATCATCTTCATCTGCTTCTTCCGCTTGGTTAGAATCGGCTGAATCAGCCTTCGGTTGAGCCGAAACAGCTTTTTCCTTCATCTGGCCATTTGGAGTGGCTGTTACAATTTTAACGTCATGAGTTTCAATAGATTGCGAGCCATCCTTCGTCTCTCCGTCCGACGTTGGTGTGACGACTTTCACTTCGTGCGTCTCTATTGGCTCTGCCTCTTCCGTCACAGGCGCAGCTTCTTTGGCCGTCACAATTACTTCGGCTTTACTGGTTGGCGCTTCGGGCAGATCTTTCTCTACTTCAGTAGCCATCAGACCTGGTTCCATTGGATCCAAATCATTTTCGATCATTGCGCCGCCAATTTTCTCAACTGGTACCTTCCACTCAAATGCGTCCAGCTTGCCGGTTATTGGTGAAAATGGTGCCCACTTTTCTGATACATAGCCATCCGAAGTCCAGGCAGGATCACGTTGAGCACGAACCGCACGGGAAAGCCATTCTCGAACCTTGCCTTGGTTGCCCGTTTCAGCATCCTCAATATCAGCCATCAACATAAATGCGCTTTCACGCGGCTGATCGCGCAATACCGCGGCCACCGCCTTACGCGCAGTTTTAAATTCCGACGCTTCCATCGCAATCTGCGCAACAATCAAATTTGACTCGGTATTATTGGGTTTCAGCTCGGAAAGGCGTTGAGCCCGTTTCAGTCGGTCTGCTGCTGAATCGCCTGGACGCGCATTCACATAGGCAAGAGCGACATCAGGATGGGGTTGTTTTCGCCAAGTTGTTTCAAGCACCTTAACACCACGTCGCGTTTCATTCATTCGGAACGCAGCCTCCGCCGCGACAACTGCGGCAGGCGCAAATTCAGGCGCAAGCTTGTGAGCTTCCAATCC
>JBCDFK010000322.1:0-3738 GCA_039178065.1 Pseudomonadota bacterium
ACAGTCTAATCTTGGGATCCTGAAATTTGCGGTGTGGGTATAGACAGGTGAGCTGTACAGATGTGGGCGGCGTTTCCTGACAGACTTCGATCAGAGCACCTTTTTTTAGGTATTCTGCGGCTTCAAAAAACGGAATGTTTATGATCCCCAAGCCGTCAAGCGCCCATTGTGTGAGAACATCACCATCATCGGTTTCAAAGGTGCCTTTGATATCAAATTCCTGATCAGTATTTCCTGTTGTAAGCGTCCACCTAAATTCCGCAGTGCCGGGAAACCTGAGCAATAAGCAATCATGCTTATCGCTCACCAATTGAGCTCCCTTTGTTGGTGCACCGCGTCTTTCCAGATATTTGGGCGAAGCGCACAGGACACGCGGGCAATCAGCAATCATCCGCATTTTCAAATTGGAGTCCGGCAGTTTGCTTAGTGAGAATGCCACGTCGATACCTTCGGTTGCGATATCGATCGTGCGATCAGACAGTCTCAGGCGCACGTCGATTTGAGGGTATTTCTCCTTAAAAAGCGGCACATTTGGGGCGATGAAACGCCGACCAACGCCCAAGGGTGCGCCCACATAGATGGAACCCCTTGGGCTGTTTGAAACTTCTGCAACGGCCGCCTCCGCGCGTTCAATTTTTTCCAAAATTTGCATTGCGCCGTCGTAAAAAATTTTGCCTTGTTCGGTTGGTTGCAGTTTTCGCGTTGTGCGATTGAAAAGCCGGACATTGAGATGCCGCTCCAACCAAGCGATGCGGCTGGATGCAACGGCTGGTGACACGCGCTGGTCACGCGCGGCAGCAGACATTGATCCGAGATCAAAAACACGCACAAACAATCGAATACTATCAACGTAACTCATTTGATCAGACTAGTATTATTTAGATTTAATTGAAAGAGTTCAGCAAATGCGCGCTTTTTCAAAACAATAACACGGTTTACTGTATCCCCATATGCAAGGGAGATTCGCATGTATGATCTAACAGTTGCTATGGATTGGGTGGAGTTTGTCGTTCGCTGGCTTCACGTTATTACCGCCATCGCGTGGATTGGTTCATCGTTTTACTTCATCGCTTTGGATCTGGGCTTGAACCGCAATATCGCTGGGCCTGCTGACGGTGAGGAGTGGCAGGTGCACGGGGGTGGATTTTATCACATCCAGAAATATCTGATTGCGCCTGACGCGATGCCTGAGCATCTGGTTTGGTTCAAATGGGAGAGCTATGTCACATGGCTTTCCGGCTTTGCGATGCTTATCCTGGTTTATTATCTCGGCGCGGATCTCTATCTGATTGATCCGAGCGTCGCAGAGATATCGACCCTCACAGCGATTGCGATATCACTGGCTTCCCTTGCCTTTGGGTGGATTGCTTATGATTTTCTCTGCAAATCAAAACTGGCTGAAAATCCGACGCTGTTGATGGTCTTACTTTATATACTGCTGGTGATCATGGCCTATGGCTACACACAAGTGTTTTCCGGCCGAGCGGCACTGCTTCATTTAGGTGCCTTCACGGCTACGATCATGAGCGCCAATGTGTTTTTTGTGATCATGCCTAACCAGCGCATTGTGGTTGCTGATTTGAAAGCCGGGCGTACACCCGATGCAAAATATGGAAAAATTGCCAAGCTGCGTTCAACGCATAACAATTACCTGACGCTACCGGTGATCTTCTTCATGTTGTCGAACCATTACCCGTTGGCATTTGCGACCGACTATAATTGGATAATTGCCAGCTTGGTGTTTCTGACCGGCGTTACAATCCGTCACTACTTCAATTCCAAACATGCACGCACTGGCAATCCGACATGGACCTGGATTGTCACTGTGATCTTGTTCATCATCATTGCGTGGCTATCGACCGCACCGCTTTATATGAATGACAATGAAGAGGTCAGTGAGATAGTTACGCCGCACCAAGCGGCGATGATCGAAACCGAAGGGTTTGAAGAATTTGCCACCATTGTTCAGGGGCGATGCGCGATGTGCCATGCGGCTGAACCCGTATGGGAGGGGATTGCTTGGCCACCCAAGGGAGTGATGCTCGAAACCCACGCACAAATCGCCAAACATGCGAAAGGCATCTACATCCAATCTGGCGTAACGCACGCTATGCCGCCCGCCAATGCCTCATTCATTACCGAGGAGGAGCGGGCGCAGATTATTGATTGGTATAGAGCGGTGCGTTGAAGCTTTCACTCGCCCCAACCTGCAATAATTGCATCAATCTCGTATTCGACGAGCCATTCCGGATTCACAAAGCGATCGACCGCCATGACTGTGATAACCGGGCGCACATCGCCAAAAAACTCGTTCTTGGCGTCAATTGATGCTTGCCAATCGTCGATGTCGGTCAAAATCACGCGCATTCGTACGACATCATGCAAGCCAGAACCTGCTTGTTCCAGCGCATCTTTGATAATCTCCATGCATCGTCGAGTTTGAACCGCCACATCCCCAACGCCAACAGTTTTACCATCAACGCCAACGGGCGCCGTGCCGCCGATTGATACAAATGGTCCCACACGCACAGCGCGGCTAAGACCAACAATTTCTTCCATTGGGCTGCCGTTCGAAACGAGTTCGCGGTCAAAATTCATGGTGGTTCCTTTCAGTGTTGGAAAACTCAGACATGCAGATAATTTATGCACGTTGATGGCAGTTCGTGATAGCGTTTCAATTGCTGTTTTGAAACAATGGCATCAGTCCATCCATTGGAAATACATAAATGAAATACGCGCCACAAAACCAAGCGCCATCTGACGCCCACAGCCGCAAGGCCGTCGAACCGGTTATTTGTTATCCAACCGATACTTTACCTGCCTATGATCAAACCGTTTTCGCCGAGGCAAGGGCAGGGATGTCGCTGGTGGATGAGGTGGTTATTGCACCGCGCGATGCAGATACGATCGAAGTGCCTGCCGGCCACTTTATGCGGATTGTGTGTCCGGAAACACCGCAAGTGGGCGATCTTAATCTATGGAACTTGCATGACTTAAATGAACGGTTCTTCAGCGGCAAAACGCGTGCACTACATGGCACTCATGTCAGCACAGGTGATCGGTTGTGGAGTAATCTGCCGTATCTTCGTCCACTCGCGACAGTTGTGTGGGATACGCTTGATTGGTATGGCTGGGATGAATTTGGCGGGGGCGTGCATGACGTTATCGGTACGCGCTGCGATCCCTACACCAACAAGCTATTGAACAATGATGATTACCATTATTGTTGTCATTCCAATCTCACCCGTGCCTTGGCGAAGAAAACAGGCATGAGTTTAGATGAAGCCGAACCGCATATCCATGATGTGCTCAACGTCTTCATGTGTACGGGCTTCACAAAAGACACCAAGCAATACTTCATGAAGGCCAGCCCTGTACGATCTGGAGACTTTTTGGAATTGTTTGCCGAAGTCGACCTGCTTGCAGGGCTTTCCACTTGCCCGGGCGGTGATTGCGGCGCAGAACACTCAAGCGATGAAGCCCGTTGCGGACCATTGAAGATTGAAGTGTATAAGCCTGAAAAAGGCACACTCGATAGATGGTCTGCGCCGGAGCGTTCAACCTACAGCCGGACGCATGGAGTTTAGTGCCCCGACTGGCGTTTTACATCTTCTAGTAAGGCTACGTTCTCGTGCCCAATGCGCGCCTATGCCAGTCATTCCAGCTGATGCAAACCGGTGATAACGTCAATAGATGCTCTTCAGTTGCTTGATGTGCAAAAGGTCCCTTAGTTGAAGC
>JBCDFK010000323.1:0-3738 GCA_039178065.1 Pseudomonadota bacterium
AAACACCGGCAAAACAGTCGGCTTGCAGCTCAACCCGAACCGACATCGCATTGGCTTCAGCCCGGCTCATATTGCGGCGCATTTGATTGAATTTCGGCAAAACACCAATCACGTTCTGCACGTGGTGACCAACTTCATGAGCGATAACATAGGCTTGAGCGAAATCGCCGCTGGCGCCAAATCTGGTTGCCAACTGATCAAAAAAGCTCAGATCGATGTAAAGCTTGCTGTCTCCAGGGCAGTAAAATGGGCCCGACGCTGATGTTGCATTCCCGCAAGCCGAGCGGACGGCGCCAGAAAATAGCACGAGAGTTGGTTCCGGATATCGTGCGCCGCTGCTTTGAAAAATGCCATTCCAGACATCTTCGGCTTCAGCCAACACAGTGGCCGCAAATTCTGCCTGGGCATCATTGGTCGGGGCGGCTCTCGGCGCTTGGCTTGTTTGGGATTGAGTTTGCGGGATCATCTGATCAAATGGGCTGGCGCCACCTGATCCACCGGCAAGAATTTGCAATGGATCAATACCGCAAGAGCGCAGTACAAAGAACAGCACAACAATGATGATGATTGTAGAAAAACCGCCAGAAGATGATCGCACTGTGCGCCCGGATGAAGGAATACGAACGCGTCTCGTGCCCATAGATCGGCCTCGCCGAACAGATCTGCCCGCAGAGCGAACATCTTGGACATTGGTACTTTTGCGACGGCCACCCAAACGCATGACGCCCTCCTGACTAACGTAATGTCTGGAAAAGGTTTGCCGCAATTGCGTGTTGGTTTCAACTGTTCATCGAATTGGTGTTTGTTATGATGGTTTCAAAACGGAGAGCGATGATGAGTGTCACACGGTTTACGGCCCCCCTTTACACCGCCGATATTGGACGCGTTGAGAAGAATCGTCCGATCCGAGTCATTATTCGGGACTTCGAATATGGTATCGATAGTGAAAATGACGAAGACCGTGTTTATGTTCCAATAGGTTACTGCTCCGATGGGACCAGCGTTCCGACACTTCTGCGCGGCATTTTCCCAGTTTGGGGCAAGTACGCGCAAGCGGCCATCGTCCACGATCTGCTTTATGCGACCAATTCGCTGACACGCAAGGAAGCCGATGAGATCTTCCGGGATGCGATTTTGGTTTTGGGTCGAGATATCGAGTCAGATAAACCCACACTTGGCGGTCGATTATTGGCACAATTGGCCTATTGGGCGGTTCGACTATTTGGGAACAAACCATTTTTGGCAGGCCCGGCAGAATACACTCTGCTTGCCGCCCGCGCCAAGGCGCGTGCTGATGCGAAAGATCCCGATCTGGCTCCCAAAATTCTTCTTTCGCTGAATGAATTGCGGAAGGAAGACATCATGCGCGGCTCGCGTGGTGAATTGGGAATTTGAGTGCTGATTAATCAGTACTGAAAATTCAGTGTTGAAAGCACCAATTTCCTGCGTTTTCGGGGTTACATAAGCCGCCACTTTGCCTATAAGACAGCCTTAGCCAGTATTTAATTCGCGCACAAACCGGTTGCCATGCAGCCGGTCTTTTCGCGCAAACACATATGGATAACGAGATGCCGAAGCGCAGTGATATTGATACGGTCCTCATCATCGGTGCCGGACCGATTGTGATTGGTCAGGCGTGCGAGTTTGATTACTCGGGCACCCAAGCCTGCAAAGCACTGCGCGAAGAAGGCTACCGCATTGTGTTGGTGAACTCTAACCCAGCGACGATCATGACAGACCCCGAATTGGCTGACGCCACCTATGTCGAGCCGATTACACCAGAAGTCGTTGAAAAAATAATTGCCAAAGAGCGCTCCGAAAACCCGAATGACAAAATGGTGGTTTTGCCAACGATGGGTGGCCAAACAGCACTTAACACAGCGCTTTCGCTCAAAGCGATGGGTGTTTTGGACAAATGGGATGTCGAGATGATCGGCGCGACGCCAGAAGCCATCGACAAGGCGGAAGATCGTTCATTGTTCCGGGAAGCGATGGAACGTATTGGCCTGGAAAGCCCGCGCTCCATGCTGGTTAATGCAACAGGTGTGAAAGACGAAGATCGCCAAGCACATGAAGCAAAGAAAACGGCAGCAACAAAAGGTCTTGAAGGCGCCGCTTTGACCAAGGCTCTTGATGAGTTGGAAATCGAATGGCGGCACGGCACTACCCAGCGCAAGCAACGCTATATGAGCCATGCAATGGCACAAGCGGCGACTGCACTTGATGAAATCGGCCTGCCAGCAGTTATTCGTCCGTCATTCACATTGGGTGGTACAGGCGGCGGCATTGCTTATAACCGTTCCGAATTTATGGATCTGGTGGAAAGCGGGCTTGATGCGTCGCCGACCACAGAAGTGCTGATCGATGAGAGCATTGTCGGTTGGAAAGAATATGAGATGGAAGTTGTGCGCGACAAGGCGGACAATTGCATCATCATTTGCGCCATCGAAAATGTCGATCCAATGGGTGTGCATACCGGCGACTCAATCACAGTTGCCCCTGCCCTCACCCTGACTGACAAAGAATATCAAATTATGCGAAATGCTTCGATTGCTGTGTTACGCGAAATCGGTGTCGAGACAGGCGGATCGAATGTTCAGTTTGCGGTGAACCCAAACGATGGCCGGTTGGTTGTGATCGAGATGAACCCACGGGTGTCACGTTCATCTGCACTTGCATCCAAAGCGACAGGTTTCCCGATTGCGAAGGTCGCAGCGAAGCTTGCAGTGGGCTACACGCTTGATGAGCTCGACAATGATATTACGGGCGGCGCGACACCCGCCTCGTTTGAGCCAAGTATCGACTATGTGGTTACAAAAATCCCTCGCTTTGCATTTGAAAAGTTCCCGGGCGCTGAACCATATCTTACGACCGCGATGAAATCTGTCGGCGAAGTGATGGCAATTGGAAGGACATTTGCTGAGTCATTTCAAAAGGCTCTGCGCGGTCTTGAAACCGGCCTCACAGGTTTCGATGACATTGAAGTGCCGGGGCTTGGCGAAGGTGACGACAAGAACGCTATCCGGGCGGCCATAGGCACGCCAACGCCAGATCGTATGCGCATGGTGGGCCAAGCCATCAGGTTGGGCTTCTCACTGGAAGAGGTTCATGCGGGCTGCAAAATCGATATGTGGTTCCTTGAGCAGTTTAAGCAGATTATCGATACTGAAGAGCGCATTAAGGCGCACGGACTGCCGCTGGATGCAGCCAATATGCGCATGCTCAAGGCTATGGGCTTTTCTGACCAACGCCTGGCAACGCTTATTGGTAAAATGGAAAGCGATGTGGTCGATGCGCGCCGAGCCTTGGATGTGCATCCGGTCTATAAACGGATCGATACATGTGCCGCAGAGTTCGCTTCGCCCACGGCCTATATGTACTCGACTTATGAAGCACCCTTTATTGATGGCGCTGACAACGAGGCGCAGATTTCAAATCGCGACAAGGTGGTTATTCTAGGTGGTGGACCGAACCGAATTGGGCAGGGTATCGAGTTTGATTACTGCTGTTGTCACGCCGCCTTTGCATTGCGCGATGCGGGCTTTGAAGCAATTATGATCAATTGCAATCCGGAAACGGTGTCGACCGACTATGACACATCCGATCGCCTATATTTTGAGCCTCTCACTGAAGAAGATGTTCTTGAAATTCTTCAGATGGAGCAACAACATTAAAACTATTCGGTAATCGATGTTTTTCTTCTGGAGAATTAATTACTTCATAATCTGCTAATTCTAT
>JBCDFK010000324.1:0-3733 GCA_039178065.1 Pseudomonadota bacterium
CTCGATAGCTGCACCATCCAATTCAAGGGTCAAATCCTCAAGGCAGTAGCGCGTAAACATATGGAGCGGCGGGTCTATGCGTAAGCACTCTTCAACCGTAGCAATGGTTGCTGCACTGCTTTCAAACAGCAATGTAGGGTCCAGCCCACTATCTAATATCGATTGCACCGCATTGCCGAGTTGATGAACCGTAGCTTCGTGACCAGCATTGAGAAGCACCACTATTGTTGAGATTAGCTCATCTTCGGATAACGTATCTCCATCTTCGCTGGCTGCGATAAGGGTCGAGAGCAAATCGTCTCTTGGCGTTTGGCGATGAGACCGAATATGGGTGCGCAGAAAGGCAGCAAATTCTGCCGATGCCGCGTCTGCAGCCAATTGGTCTTCCATCGTTGGATCAAGCACATACATTTTGACGATGGCATGCGACCATTCAAGCAGTTGCGGTCCAGCTTCAATCGGCACGCCAAGTAATCGGCATATAGTGGTCAGGGGCAGGGGCGTTGCATATTCAGCCAATAATTCGATCTCGCCAGATTGTGTATCCAGCAATTGATTGCATAGAGCTTCGATCTGAGGTCTCAAGAGTTCGACTTGGCGCGAAACAAAGGCTCGGTTGACGAGCTTTCTAAGTCGGGTGTGACCGGGCGGCTCTAGTTCCAGCAGCGAGTATTGTTCCACCTCATCGAAATTTTTAAGATGCTTAGGTCTTGGTGGCCAGCCTAGTTCTTCCCGCGTTGCAACGTGAAGAATCTGTCGCCCAAAACGTCGATCGCGAAACAGTGCATTGACCGCATCAAACCCTGCAAAGCACCATATGCCATACTCCTCCCAGTAAAATACCGGGCATCCGACTTCAAACAATGCGGCATATGCAGCATAAGGGTTTTGTACAAACGCCATATGTCGCGGATCGATAGATACGGCAGGTTTAGATCTATCCAATTTAAGATAGGGCGGAAGCTTGTTCATAGCTGGTTTCCAGCATGAATTTAACCTTCTTCGCAAGCGATTATCTTGCTCGGGATCATTTTGTCCCGCACACCTTGCGAAACCACCCCGACACACCTTATTTATGTTCCTCAACTGATTTGATTCTCGCGACCGTCTGTCTTGCGCGGGAAAATTCTTCCAAGCGTTCTGGGACAGCAGAACAAATCAAGGGTGTTAAATGAGCAATCCAATTGAAACCGCGATGAACCTTGTGCCTATGGTGGTGGAGCAATCCGCACGCGGTGAACGCGCTTACGATATTTTCTCGCGGCTTTTGAAAGAACGCATCATCTTCATTACGGGGCCGATTGAAGACGGCATGGCAACGCTCGTATGCGCGCAGCTACTGTTTCTAGAGGCTGAAAATCCCAAAAAAGAAATTGCAATGTATATCAACTCACCAGGCGGCGTGGTGACTTCTGGCATGGCAATTTACGATACAATGCAGTTCATCAAGCCTGCTGTTTCGACACTCTGTACTGGCCAGGCTGCATCGATGGGCTCTCTGTTGCTCGCCGCAGGTGAAAAGGACATGCGCTTTGCACTGCCAAACGCATCTATCATGGTGCACCAGCCATCAGGTGGATATCAGGGCCAGGCAACCGATATCATGATTCACGCTGAGTTCACGGCACGTCTAAAGCGCCGTTTGAATGAAATATATGTCAAACACACTGGCAACGATTATGAGACGGTTGAAGCAGCTCTAGAGCGTGACAATTTCATGTCATCTGAAGAGGCGCAGAAATTCGGTCTTATCGATAATGTGATTTCTTCACGTGCGTCTATAGAGGGCGACGACGACAAGTAACCCAGATTTGTTCGCTTTTTACCGGAGTGCGGCAATTCCGCAACGTCTTTACGATTGCCAAATTTCGTAATCACGTTAGATTTTGGTTCGTTAATGTGTTGGTTACCGCATGTGTGGTCACATAGTAATGATTCGGGCTGGGAATGTTTTGCGTCCAGTAAACTAAGAAGTCAGTGTTTACCTTAACGGGCGAACTATAGACCAATTAGCCGTAAAAGGTGGCTAAAGCTGTTATTTTGGCTAATGTGCCGGCAAAGATAAGGACGACGACATGAGCAAAGTGGGCAATGGCGGTAGTGGTTCAAGCGGAGACGCTAAGAATACACTTTACTGCTCCTTCTGTGGCAAGAGCCAGCATGAAGTGCGCAAGCTAATTGCAGGACCGACCGTATTCATTTGTGATGAATGTGTTGAACTGTGCATGGACATCATCCGCGAGGAAAACAAAACTTCTGTCGCAAAATCTTCTGAAGGTGTTCCGACACCGCAAGAAATTCTAACAACACTTGATGATTATGTAATCGGCCAACCCTATGCAAAACGCATATTGTCAGTTGCTGTGCACAATCACTACAAACGTCTAGCTCATGCTGAAAAGAACGATGACGTTGAGTTAGCAAAATCGAACATCTTGCTCATTGGACCAACTGGTTGCGGTAAAACGCTTCTGGCCCAGACATTGGCGCGTATCATCGATGTGCCATTTACAATGGCCGATGCGACAACGCTTACAGAAGCGGGCTATGTCGGAGAAGATGTTGAAAATATTATTCTGAAACTACTTCAAGCTTCAGATTACAATGTTGAGCGCGCTCAGCGAGGCATTGTCTATATCGACGAGATTGATAAGATTTCCCGCAAGTCGGATAATCCTTCAATTACACGCGATGTTTCAGGCGAGGGCGTCCAGCAGGCTTTGCTGAAAATTATGGAAGGTACGGTTGCTTCTGTGCCACCACAAGGCGGCCGCAAACATCCACAACAGGAATTCTTGCAAGTTGATACGTCAAACATCTTGTTTATTTCAGGTGGCGCATTTGCTGGCCTCGACAGGATTATTTCCGAACGCGGCAAAGGCACATCAATTGGTTTTGCTGCTTCAGTTGAAGCGCCTGATGAGCGCAAGACTGGCGAGTTGTTCCGTATGGTCGAGCCAGAAGATTTGTTGCGTTTCGGTCTAATTCCGGAATTCGTTGGCCGGCTACCGGTTCTTGCTACATTGGAAGATCTGGATGAAGAAGCGCTTATTCGCATTCTTACAGAACCCAAGAACGCCGTTGTTAAACAATACCAACGTTTGTTCTCTATGGAAGAAGTTGAGCTGACATTCCACGAAGACGCACTTAAGGCGATTGCAGATAAAGCTATCGAACGTAAAACTGGTGCACGTGGCCTACGTTCAATCATGGAAGGCATTTTGCTGGACACAATGTTTGAGCTACCTGCACTAGAAGGAGTTCGTGAAGTCGTCATTTCCGAAGATGTTGTTAAAGGCGGCGCACGTCCACTCTACATTTATGAAGAACGGGCAGAAGAGCCAGAAAACGCTTCGGCTTAGTATCTAACTTATTTGAAGTTCAGGAAGGCCCGGTTCGCCGGGCTTTTTGTTGTCTGCCATCTGCGGGCTTGCATTAAATTTGCCGGTTCCATCAACACTGACAAAAAAAGACCGACCTTCCCGGGTGAGGAAGGTCGGTCAATGCCCGGGTCTGGGGATGGATGAGTGGGACTCGACCGGGGCAATTTCGTAATTAGTGAGACTTCGTTCGGTTACTTTTGTGCAAGGTGTCTTCGACTATCGTCGATGGTGACCCATCGACCTGCATGGTCTGAAGACTGACGTTTCAAATAAGTGTAAGGCGTGTCGCGCCATTCATTGATGGCGCCTTCGAGATTGTCGAGAATGAAGTCGCCGCGATCTGTTCTGAC
>JBCDFK010000325.1:0-3732 GCA_039178065.1 Pseudomonadota bacterium
CTCGTTCGTTCAGAATCCTCAAATCAGATGTGCCACATCACGCGCCCATGAGCAACGCAGGAGCGCAGGCGTTCTGAGCATTGTTGCCCAAGCGCACTTGCGTGTGATTATGAGATCGGCTATCGCATCGCTCGCACCATCGGACGGCGAGTTGGCGGAGTGGTGACGCAGCGGATTGCAAATCCGTGTACACCGGTTCGATTCCGGTACTCGCCTCCATTTACTTTCAATGACTTGCCACGGAACGACTTTACTATCGGCACATCCGTCTAAGCAAAACTCTAAACATTCTGTTTTTGTTCCGTTCTCATTCGTTGCGCTTCCACAGCGCGAACACGCTGCCGCACCTTGCGCGTATAGTGCTGCACCATGGCTGGGCTTTGACCTGTCACGGCTGCGATTAAGTCATCCGCGCACCCCGCCTCGAGAAGCTCACAGGCTGCATTGTAGCGCCAACTGTGAATGTCATAGGCTGTTGCGCCAATCCGTTCTCGCACCTTACGCACCGCAGCAGAAGCTCCACGATAGGACCATCGGTTAGAACCACGCTCATTGGTGAGGATGTAGACAGAGTGACGGCTGGCGACTGCCAGCGCTGCTTGCAGCTCAGGAAGGATTGGAACCCAGAGTTCTTTGCTCGTTTTGGATTGCCGAACGAACACAGCGCCGTCGCGGATATCGGACCACCGCATTTCTAGAACATCACCGATGCGCTGACCTGTACCGATACACAGCTCCATCACAAGCCTTTCGCGCGTATCAAGCTGGTACTCCGCTCGATACTTCGACAGGAGGTCCGTCGGCCATGGTTCACGTTCGGATTTCGCCGTCCTGATTTCAGATACACCGCGAACGGGATTGGTTTTTCTCCACCCGAGATCAACGCAATGCTCCATGAGAACACGCAGCACGCGCACAGCGTAATTTGCAAAATAAGCCTTTTCTGAATTCTGATCGCGAAGCCTGATTACGTCTTTCCTTTGCAGACGTTCAGGATTGCGATCACCCATTATGTCTTGGAAGAAATCAAGGTATTTATCGTAATCTCGCCCAGTACGCGGTTTCAGATCGCGATAACGCGGACTGGCGCGATAGCTTTTAATCAAAGCAGCAAATGACCGGCTTGTGACCTTTGGATTTTGATCATTTCCCGCAAGTATGTCCGCGTACTCGCTCCAGAAATCAGTTGTACCAAACTCGTGTTCCAGCTTTCGCGATGGCCAACCACGCCTTTGAAAATACACCCCGTTCCGCTGCCTGTAGACGTACTTGGGAAGCTCACGTTTTGCCATGTTTCATATCTACCCTATCAAACTCATCGCCTTCACTCGGCTTATCCAATACCAGTTCTATCTTTTTGCCGTCTATGGTGACACTTCCAACTGAACGCCCCGCGCGCTCAAAGGCCGCAAGTACACGCAATGCTTTTTCTTCGATACTTGACTGCGGCATGCCAAACCTCTCAGGCTGCTAATTTCTCAAACGCTTCCGCGCATACATGGTCTGAACGGACATCGATCCGTGCAAAATCGTTGTGGATAATTTACTCGCCTGCCCAGCACCCGGATAGTGCGGGACGGCTCATTGTAAATTGTTACAGAGAGGGGTGTCATAACGGGTCAAAATGCTCGTGCTTTGTTCGCATCTCTACAAGCAATTCACGGCAGCATTCCAATCGGCCATTGACTTCTAATTGGCCGCCCGCCGCCAAATTTCGGCCAATTGAACTGCGGTGATCACGCTCTGTGTTACAGTTGGGGGTGTCACTAAACGTATACAGGAGCAAGGGGTGTGGGGTGCCGCTGCACCAATCCCCCTCCGATCTATGTAGTCTTCGGTGGATTGGTGCAGCTCGTGCTTAACCTGTCAAGTCGGACAGATTTCACTGTAGGCTTTGAGCGCTCGCTCTCTCAGAGCGACCGTGAGGCCATTCAGGCCTCATTGCAACCTACCCCCTAGCGGGATAGCAGAATTGCGCGATCTAAGCGGGTCTGCGGCGGCTCCTGGGTCGTTTCTGTGGCAGCCTTAGGCAGGTAAGAAGGCGCGCAAACCCCTAACAAATCAATTTTCGATGTACTCTGTTTGTCCGTCGAAGGCGTGACGCGATTGTTCGCCCCGCCCACTTTGATCTGCAATAGTGCGCAGGAAGCGGGCTTGGCAAAATCGCGGGTACGGCCAGAAGCTGCCGCCCATCGCTGATCCCGATGTCGCGTTGCAGCTTCTGCAAAGTGAAACTTCGAACTATCGCTGAAACGGTTTTGAAGGCACGATGCGGTATCGCTTTCTAAACTCCCGAAGGACCATCTCTAGCGTCGCTTCAAATGCGCTGTGATCGAAACTCACCGACTTCTTTCCCTCGTGAAGATAGCGCCAATCGGTAAATGCGTCTTTGTGCTGGTACAGTATGTCTCGTATTCCGTAGTCGATGAAGTAGCCACTGGGATGACACGGAACGATGGACCTCTTGAACTCTTCATCTAGCTTTATCTGGCTCTCTGGCTTCAGGCCATCGAACAGCTTTGCGAGGTCGTGCGAACGGATGACCTCTGGATTATCGTTGCCAAAAACGAACCAAGCTTTGAGCGCCAACTCCATCGCAAGTGCTAGCAGCATCGGCTCGACTCCGACGTTTTCACGCTCACTCTGATCTTCATCATGCAACAGAATATGATCCGGGAACCGCTGAGTCTTTCGCAATATAGCCCTAGCGGCGTCACCCATTGTTATAGCCGTCGACAAACGAGCACTCATGTCACACCATATGTGTTGATCTACGGTCAAGTTGGAAGTTTGGCTTGTACGGCGCAAGTGTCGGTTTACGCCGAAACCGGACTTTGCAAAAATGAAAAGTCACATAGTACTTACTTCCGCGCCCGACCCTTTGGTATGTCTGAGGTTGCTTGCATAGCTTCCTAAACGCTCCTTACTTGCATATGTTTGGAATCACAGTTCAGTATCCATGACGACATAGTTGCTCCATAGGGTTCGATATCTAACATCATGAAACAAATCAATTGGAAGCAGTTTCTGTTATCTGCCTTAATTTTCGCATTGCTCGTAGCTCTTGCACTAACAGCATTTTTTTCGAAGATCCCGCTGACACTCAAGATTGGTGTTACAGTCGGCGCTCTAAGCGGTGCATCAATTCTAGCAGTAGTTATTCTTAGAAGAGACCCAGATGCAGCCGCCAGACGAGCTTTAGCGTTAGGACTGCTTCTGGTTGGCAGCGCTGGATTTTGGTCAACGCTAGGCGGACGAACGTTCGACTTTAAGATACTTCAATACCAAGCAACTCTGACAGTGGGTGCTGAAAACTCAGAAACATGGGTACTGTTGGCAATTCTTGCATCTTCAATGGCATGCTTTGTTATTTCTTCTAATCTATTGCTTAAAAACGGAACTACTAGACAGATAGCAAGCCAAGATATTCTTGACCAAGATTGGACAAACGCAGTTCAAAAAACTGTCTCGAACAACTTTGAGAAAAACCACTATCACCTGCACACTCGCCTATCAGACGAACTTGGGGCTGATACTAAAGAATTAGCGAGGCTGTACGTAGAACCGGATGTTCAAATAACTAACCCAGCGGATTACAACGAAGATAATCCAGTTTCAGCGGTTCGGTTTCCCGTTGGCAACTATCTACAGACGTTCTTAAGTCGCAAGTTTGTAGAGAAAGACGGAACAAATGTTCTGTTCGTGCTTTCAGACGCTGGGATGGGAAAATCC
>JBCDFK010000326.1:0-3724 GCA_039178065.1 Pseudomonadota bacterium
ATAGGCAGTCCGAATGTCTCCGTACTAACGGGGACTTAGGGCAGTATTAGGTGGCACGGTTTGGTCGAGAGACTGGGAATTTGGAGATATTGTTGCTGATTTGAGCAGAAGTCTCCCGGGGCCGTTTTCATTGACCAAGTGTTTGGGCTTCCAAAAATTGAATTGAAGCGTTTGTTGAATCGAAAATCCGGCTGAGGGCAGCAACGGATCGAATGTGTTCCCAACCAATTCAGAAGCCAGAGATGGATTCAGTTTTTTGGTGAGGACAGATTACTCAAGCCGCAAAGCCGAGAACTTCGCGCTGCTCATTCCAAGAGATGGGAAGCGTGTTCATTCGACGCAGTTTGTCGGTAGTCAGATCGACCGGTTGTGAGCCTGCAAGAATGCTCTCGATGATGTCGGGCGCAAGAAATGCGAGCGGAAGAAAACGACTGATTTCTGTCGCATCGATTTGCTGTTGTTCGGCGAGTTCAAAGATGGAGCAGGCTGATCCGTCGGTGAGCTTGGTGAGCCATAGATGGGCATTGGCTATCAGTTTGATAAGCGTTTGATCTGGGCGAGGGGCGTTGGTTATTTGATCAGTCAGAACAAGTTTTGCTTCGATGCCGCGCCTCCGAATTTGGTGTGAGACTTCCAATTTAAAAGTATGGGTTTGGTTTTCGAGGTTGCGATCATCTATACATTTTAACCTGCTCATCATGGCGGAGAAATCTAGTTCCACAATCAGTTTTTCAGGCGAAAGAACTACGCTCTTTAGCAGCATTGATAGCAGCGTTTTTTGCTTGGATGTGGATGAAGTTTTCAGTGTTTTGGCGAGTTTGGCGTTTTTCTGGACAATGGATTTAGTTAGATTTATCTGTGCCTTATGCAGATTAAGTGAATCAATTTGAGCATTGGGGTCGGTCAGATGGTCGTTGACAATGTTGAGGACGGGTCGTTCCAATTCTTTGGCTCGAATGCGCCATGATTTTTGTTGATTATGTTCTCCTTTAGTGCCCTGGTTCTGGGATATGTAGTAATAGTATCGTCTGCCATTTTTGATCGTGTGCGTAGTTGATAGTCGCCTTCCATGCTCGTCAAAGATCAGTCCGGTGAGCAAATGTGCGGATGAAGAATTGGTCTTTGATTGTCGTCGATTTGTGTTGGCTTCCATCTTGTTTTGAACTGACGCCCACAGCTCTTCATCAACGATCGCCTCATGCTGTCCATCGTGAACTTTTTCCTGATGTCTGATCTTGCCAATGTAGATTGGATTGGAAAGTAGGTGATAGAGATTGCCTCTGCCGAACGGCGCGGTCTTGCGTTCCGCTCCATTTTTTGGAGTGTAGTTTCTCGTAGTCAGGCCGACACGATTTGCTTCCTTCGACAGCTTGCCGGCCGATCCCAATTCCAGATATTTTTCAAACAGCCATCGAACGGTTTTGGCTTCAGTTTTGTCGATGACAAGTTTTTTATCTTCGGACTTGTAACCCAGCGGGACGGTGCCACCCATCCACATGCCTTTCTTTTTGGAAGCCGCGATTTTGTCCTTGATCCTCTCTGCTGTTACCTCACGCTCAAACTGCGCAAACGACAAAAGCACGTTAAGTGTGAGTCTGCCCATCGACGTTGTCGTGTTGAACTGCTGAGTGACAGAAACAAATGAAATGCCCTTGTCATCAAACACATCAACCATCTTGGCAAAGTCCATCAGTGACCGTGTCAGGCGATCAATCTTGTAGACCACGACAATATCAATCATGCCATGTTTGATATCACTGAGTAGTTGCTTGAGGGCAGGGCGGTCCATGGTTCCACCCGACATCCCGCCATCACCATAATGAGAGGAAGAAAGTTTCCATCCCTGGCTCGCTTGAGAAGAAATGTAAGCAGCACAAGCGTCGCGTTGGGCATCCAGAGAGTTAAAGTCCTGGTCAAGGCCTTTTTCCGTGGATTTGCGGGTATAGATCGCACATCGAAGGCGTTGAGCCTGCTGCTTGCCGCGTGTTCGGGGCAGAACGCTATCATCAATCACCACGTTCATGATGCCACTCCAAAGAAGCGCGGTCCTGACCATTTGGTGCCGGTAATCGCCAGAGCAATGGCAGAAAGCGAAGAGTAACACTCTTCATTCCATTCAAATCCATCATCAGTCACATCGACATAGTGCGTTTGACCATGCCACTCCCGCATTAAGCGAGATCCAACCGCCAACTTTTGCTTGGGAAGAGCATCCATCTCCGTATTCTGGCCAGCAGCAATCGTCAGCAATGCTTTACGTGTCTCGGCTCTCAGCCCTCCACGGCGCTTGACCTGTAACCGATATCCAGCCGCTCTCTCCAGTAGCCCGCGCTTTACGCCTTTTGGTGGGGCACTCTTAAATTGCTTAGTCCATGCCTCAACTAGTTCTGCACGCGACAATTTCTCGAACTGATCGATTCGATCTTCAAGGTCGGATATCCGTGTGTTTGATGCAGTTGCAACCATAAAGTGTGCTCCATTCGTTCAGTCCGGGTCCACACATGCTTCCTTTGCACCAACATTCCAGTCGAATGAGTGTACGATCACTGCAAACAGCGAGAAACGCCCTTCTGACCGATTTCCTGGAGGGGAAACTACCGGTTTAGAGCATCAGCCGACGGGAACTCAGGGCCGGAAGCGGACCTTCGCTGCAGATTGAACCAACGGCAGCTATGCGGACAAAGCTGACATGAAAGATGAATCTCGCCATCGCCCATTTTCAATGTGCCGCTTGGTTGATCTCTTCTCTCGGAAACAGATGAGCCTGGTCAGCGCTGAACGTCAGTCCGATCTCCGTGCCCGGCTCCATGACTCGGTCTTCTGCGATGGCCGCCACAATCCGCGAACCGTCTTTCAGACCGACATCCATGACGGTTTCACTGCCGAGCCGCTCCGTTAATGCAACGGTGCCATGAAGCATCCCTTTTTCGGGCGTAGTTGGCGTCAAATATTGCGGACGGATACCCAAAATGGCGTCGCCGCCATTTGTAATGGGTCGGCCACCGGTTGGCACGGCGATTTGATCGAGGGCCGGGTTCGATACGGTTGCGTTTGCGCCTGAAAGATCAGCAACTTTTACATCGATGAAGTTCATGGAAGGCGCCCCAAGAAAACCGGCGACGAAAAGATTTGACGGATTGTGATAAAGCTCCATTGGCGAACCGACTTGCATGATTTCACCGTCTTTCAGGACGACAATCTTGTCGGCAAGCGTCATGGCTTCAACCTGATCGTGCGTTACATATATCATCGACGCGCCAAGCGTCTGATGTAGCTTGCCGATTTCCATACGCATATCCATGCGCAATGCAGCATCAAGATTGGAAAGAGGCTCGTCAAATAGAAAGACCTTTGGGTCGCGCACAATCGCACGGCCAATGGCAACGCGTTGGCGCTGGCCACCGGACAACTGGCTGGGACGCCGGTCGAGCAGATGCTCCATTTGAAGTACCCGCGCCGCCTCGGCCACCTTCGTTTCCTTTTCTTCCTTGGACGCACCCGCGATTGTCAGCCCGAAGGCTACATTCTCACGGACAGTCATATGGGGAAAAATAGCATAGGTCTGAAAGACCATCGCGATACCGCGTTGTTTGGGTTCCAGATCATTGACTACCTGTCCGTCAATTTCCAATGTGCCAGACGTTATATCTTCAAGACCCGCAATCATCCTGAGAAGCGTAGATTTCCCGCATCCCGACGGACCGACAAAGACCACGAATTCGCC
>JBCDFK010000327.1:0-3700 GCA_039178065.1 Pseudomonadota bacterium
CTCACAACTCGGATTCAGCTTCTGAGGCGCTGGAAGTGATGATGCTTGCGCCTTGGGTCGTTGCAATGCGAATGCCTAATTTGATTTATGAAGTTGCAACGCCTTGGCATGCCAGCGGTGGACGCAGGGGCGGTGAAGGCGAGAAAGCCGTTGTTGAAAAAACGGCGGCTGTAGTTGAGAGCTTTGGCGTTGTTCAAGCAGAAATGCTGAGTTCGTGGTCAGCTATTATGACATCGGCGATGCTCGGCGAGCTTCCCGACGTGGCAAAGCTGTCTCGTTCCATGCAGGATATTACCGATGCTGGCATGAAACCGATGGCAAAGCGCGTGAGGGCCAATTATGCGCGTTTGAAAAAGCGCGCGGCTTAGCCACCATAAATTCAGATGTGTTAGCTCTCAGCAAATAGTGCCGCTAAGCGACGTTGCTCTTCGGCATCGAATGCTTTTTGAGCTCGGTCATGATTGCGTGAGATTCTGTCAACGACCTTTTTTGATTCTCGATCCAGTTTCTCGCAGTCTTTTTGGGCAGGTATATCCATAAGTGCATTGCCGAGCGCCTTTGCAAAGGTTTCCGCAATTCTCACATGGGTTTCTTCGTGCGCTTTTGCATATCTCGCCAGACCATCCCAGGCGCGACGCAGTTCGCGATCGCTGGATTGACGTCTATTGGCCCATCGCGGAAGCGTTATATTTGCATCAACGCGAAATTTAGCGGTTTTATAGCTGCAGCCTGACGCTGAGATTTGCTGAAAGACCGATACGGGCTCAAATCGGATTGCTGCGGAGGCGAGCGCATGGCCATTGAGTGGGCCTTTTCTGCGCAATTCACTATCGAGCTGTTCGCTGGTTGAGCCTGTAACTGAGTAAAACTCTGTGCTGACAGTTGATGCAGTGTTCACACAAGACGCTAAAAACAAGCCGCTGGCAATCGCCATAACGACCTGCCGCGCAGAAGTCCAAGATTGTCTAGTGCGCATGCGGCGTCCTTTCACAATGGATGGAGCATTTCGGAGTGTGGTCGTAAGATCAATAGCTAATTTGTTCAAATTTCGGCGACATCTTTGAAATGGTTAAAGTTTGTAAAGAAAAAAGATGAAAAAAAGTGCAGAATTTAGGTTTGCTTAATCACTCAATAACCTCGCGGTAACGAAGTCTGTTTATCAATGGTCTCCGGAGAGGCTAGTAAGCGCTCCACTCCGGATCAGGTACTGCGTACCGGAGCATAGAATTCAAGCCGCAGCGTTTTTGCGGTACGCGTTTGAGTAAAAAACCGCGTTTCAGCTAAGAGCTGGAACGCGGTTTTTGCTTTTCGACCCTGCACAATTGCGCTACTCGGCTCCTATGACGCTATCAATCATGTTTCAGGGTACGGGTTCAGACGTTGGCAAAACAGTGCTTGTTGCCGGGCTTTGCCGCGCGCTGAAAAATCGCGGCATGCAAGTTCGGCCGTTCAAGCCACAAAACATGTCTAACAATGCCGCTGTAACAGCTGATGGCGGTGAAATAGGTCGCGCTCAATGGCTTCAGGCGTTGGCATGTGGTGTGGCTCCATCAATTCATATGAACCCGGTGCTCCTGAAGCCACAATCTGAGACCGGTAGCCAGGTAATTGTACATGGCAAAATGACCGGAAGCGCTAAAGGCAGGGACTACCAGCGGCTCAAACCAAAGCTTCTCGATGCGGTATTGGAGAGCTATGTGAGGCTCACGAACGAAGCCGACATTGTGCTGATTGAGGGCGCCGGATCTCCTGCCGAGATCAATTTGAGGGCAGGTGATATTGCCAATATGGGTTTTGCAACGCGCGCGGCTGTACCTGTTGTTCTAGTTGGGGACATTGACCGAGGTGGTGTGATTGCGTCGCTGGTAGGCACCCACACAATATTGTCGGAGGAAGATCGCAATATGATCATCGGTTTCCTCATCAATAAGTTTCGCGGCGATGTTTCTTTGTTCGATGATGGACTGACTTCGGTTTCGGAGTTTACCGGATGGCCCAGCTTTGGTGTCGTGCCTTGGCTTGCACATGCGGCGCGATTGCCAGCTGAAGATTCTGTTGCACTTGAGAAAATGGCAAGGGGCGGCTCAGGTAAATTGAAAATTGCCGTCCCTGTTTTGGATCGTATTGCCAATTTTGATGATTTGGATGCCTTGGCTGCGGAAGATGGCGTTGAAGTCGCTTTTGTTCATAGCGGGATTGCGCTTCCAGATGAAGCCGCAGTCATCAATATTCCTGGTTCCAAATCGACTATTGGCGATTTAGTTCGATTTCGAGAAAATAAATGGGATCAGCAACTTAATGCGCATGTCGCAAAGGGTGGAAAAGTTATCGGCATTTGCGGCGGCTACCAAATGTTGGGGCGCCAAGTCGCTGACCCCAATGGCATTGAAGGTGCGCCTACCACAATAGCCGGGCTTGGCTTATTGGATGTTGAGACCGTGATGAAGTCTGAAAAGCAAGTGCGTGCGGTTAACGCGCAGAGCGAAATTTTTGCAGCACCGCTCGACGGGTATGAAATCCATATTGGTGAAACGACAGGTCCCGATTGCAGCCGACCAACAAGCACAATTAACGGCGTAGCCGATGGTGCCGTTTCTGAGGATGGATGCGTGCAGGGTACCTATTTGCATGGTTATTTTGACAATGGAAAGTTTAGAAAAGCTTGGCTCAACTCGCTCGGTGTAGAGGCGAGCGGTGAAAATCAAATAGACCGTGTTTCTCAAGCGTTGGATGATCTTGCTTCCGAGCTAGAGAAGCATTTAGACATTGATGGTTTGCTAGCCACCGCTCGAAAATTTGCGGAAAAGCCTGGTAGTTAGCCGAATTTATCTTCTGACATGTCGCAAATTTGATTGACGTGGCTCCGTACTCACTCCTATCAAGGAAGTGTAATGGTTCTAAATTTGCGAAAGCGATTTGGATGAAAAGGGAATGTGACGAGTGGACCCAAGTCGGGCGCTCATATCACGGCCGACCCCGCGACTGTAGAATGGTGCGTTGCTTCGCGTCTCTTACGAGACACCACTGGGATAACCGGGAAGGTTGAAGCACCGCAATAAAGCCATGAGCCAGGAGACCTGCCTTTACATTTGATCTGATAGGGCGGGTGTCCTGTATCGGACCTAGGCTTCGCGTTGCTGCTGCAACATCTGAATTGGGGGAAGCCATTGGTTCGCGCATGATGCCGCTCGTATGACACGGGAGTTGTCTCATGAAAACGAACAGAATTTCGATTGCCGCGATAATTTCGTCCTAGCTGATTATGTCATTGCACAGTCTTGGCGTTGGCACGACCCTTATCTTGGGGGGTGCCCGTTCCGGTAAGTCGGCATTTGCGGAAAAATTGGTTTTAGAAAGTGGATTAAAGCCCATATACATTGCCACTTCGCAGGTATGGGATGAGGAAATGCGCGCGCGCGTCGATGCTCATATCGCGCGACGAGGAGATAATTGGGTATGCATTGAGGCGCCGCTTGAGCTGGAAAAGGCGCTGCGCGATGCGGATCAGCCCGGTAATGCTATCCTTGTTGATTGTCTGACGCTCTGGGTCACAAATCTGATGATGGCGGAAGCCAATATAGGTGGCCGTTTTTCTACCTTACTTAAACAAATCCAGCACTCGAAAGCGCCTTTGGTTCTGGTCACCAATGAAGTTGGTCTTGGAATTGTACCGGAAAACAAAATGGCACGGGAGTTTCGC
>JBCDFK010000328.1:0-3698 GCA_039178065.1 Pseudomonadota bacterium
CAAACCCACAAGACTAATTCTGCTGTACGAGAAAGACGCATTACATGGCCAAGAAGGCATTGATAACCGGAATCACTGGCCAAGATGGCTCTTATCTTGCCGAGTTTTTGCTAGAGAAAGGCTATGAGGTTCACGGCATCAAACGCCGCGCATCATCTTTCAATACCCAACGTATTGATCACATCTATGAAGATCCGCACGAAAGCCGCGCAAAGCTGAAACTGCATTATGGTGATTTAACCGACAGCTCTAATTTGATACGGATTTTGAGTGAGGTACAGCCCGAAGAAGTGTATAATCTTGGCGCACAAAGTCACGTAGCAGTCAGTTTTGAAGTGCCCGAATACACCGCCGATGTCGATGCGCTTGGTACATTGCGTATGTTGGAAGCAATCCGGTTTTTGGGGCTCGACAAAAAGACGCGGTTCTATCAAGCCTCGACTTCGGAGCTTTATGGTCTTGTGCAGGAAACGCCACAAACGGAGACTACGCCTTTCCACCCGCGTAGTCCCTATGCGGTGGCGAAGTTATACGCCTTCTGGATCACTGTGAACTATCGGGAAGCTTATGACATGTATGCCTGCAATGGCATTTTGTTTAACCACGAGAGTCCACGGCGCGGTGAGACGTTTGTTACAAGGAAGATCACGCGCGGGTTGGCAAATATTGCGCAGGGGCTCGAAAAGTGTCTGTATATGGGAAATATTGATGCGCTGCGCGATTGGGGCCATGCACGAGATTATGTGCGAATGCAGTGGATGATGTTGCAGCAAGAACATCCGGAAGATTTTGTTATTGCCAGCGGCGTACAGCATTCAGTGCGCCAATTTATTTCATGGTCAGCTGCAGAGTTGGGTATGACACTACGGTTTGAAGGCACAGGTTTGCAAGAGGTGGCGATTGTGGAAACCGTTACTGGCAACATGGCCCATGCAGTAAAGGTTGGCGATGTGATAGTGCGCATTGACCCTCAATATTTTAGACCTGCGGAGGTAGCAACTTTGTTGGGGTCCCCAACCAAGGCCAAGGAAAAGTTGGGATGGGAGCCCGAGATCACGCCACAGGAAATGTGCGCTGAAATGGTGGCTGCGGATCTAAGAACTGCACAACGCCACGCCCTTTTGAAAGAGCATGGTCTGGGTCAGCCGGTATCATTGGAAAACGGGTAAAGTGTTGTGAAAAAGATCTATATAGCTGGTCATCGCGGCATGGTTGGGAGCGCAATATTGCGTCGCCTGCAAGCCCGGAAAGATGCAGGCGAAGAGCTCGAATTGATCACACGCACGCGTAGCGAACTGGACCTGACCAAACAGAGCGCGGTGCAAGAATTCATGGTGTCTGAAAACCCTGATGTGGTTATTTTAGCCGCCGCCAAAGTTGGTGGCATCTATGCAAACAGCAGCTATCCCGCAGACTACATTTATGAAAATCTGATGATTGAATGCAATGTCATTCATCAAGCTTTCGCCGCAGGCGTGGCTAGATTATTACAACTGGGGAGTTCGTGTATCTATCCACGCGCTGCGTTTCAGCCAATGGCAGAAGAGGCACTTTTGACCGGTCCGCTCGAGCCAACCAACGAACCCTATGCGATCGCCAAGATCGCCGGCATTAAGCTGTGCGAAAGCTATAATCGGCAGCACGGCGTAGATTATCGATCTGTGATGCCAACAAATTTATATGGGCCTGGCGACAATTTTCACCCTAAAAACAGTCATGTGCTCCCGGCACTGATCCGACGCTTTCACGAAGCAGTGGAGAATAATTTGGACGAGGTGGTAATCTGGGGTACAGGCACACCAAAGCGTGAATTTTTACATGTGGATGATATGGCGGAAGCATCTTTATTCGTTTTGGACCTGGATCAGAGCCTATATGCGAGAGAAACCAAGTCGATGCTGAGTCATATTAATGTTGGGACCGGTAAGGATGCGACGATTCGAGAAATAGCTGAAATAATAGCTGAGATAACGGGCTTTAACGGCCGTTTGGAATTCGATGACAACAAGCCAGATGGGACACCGCGCAAGCTGATGAATGTCGATCGTCTGGCAAAACTAGGCTGGACAGCGTCAATTGAACTAGAAGATGGAATTCGTGATACCTATTCTTGGTTCTTGTCGCAGAGTGACGGTGACTTCAGGTCTTAATGAGCCGTCTGCAGGCAGTATGTCTTTGCTATTCAAGGCCGTTAGGAGAAAGCTAGGTGCTGCAATTGCTGACAGGTCAGTCAATCGGAGGATTTCGACTTACTGCTTTCGCTCTGAGGACGCAAAGCCTGCTTAGTACAAAACACCTAATAGTGATCACCAACCGCGGTCTGTCCAAGTGCTTGCTCTATTGTTTTGATAAGCCTCTGGCGAATGCTATGGAGGCTTAGACGTGAAAATTTCCATAATTACTATATGCTTCAACAGCGCGTCTACGCTTGAAGACACAATAAAGTCCGTACTTGAGCAGCGTTACCCAAACATCGAGTACATAGTGATTGATGGAGGATCGACCGACCGAACCTTAGAGATTATTGCAAAATACAAAGACCGAATTGCAACAGTGATCTCTGAACCCGACGCCGGCATATATGATGCGATGAACAAGGGCGTAAATATTGCGACCGGTGATATAATTGGCATTTTGAACTCAGACGACTTCTATGCCACTGATGACGTGATCGGTAGTTTGGTTCAATGTTTTTCCGATCACGCCGACATGCTAATTGGTGATGCAGTGTTTGTTTCAAAAAGGGATGTTGGCAAAAAACTACGAGTGGTTAGCGGCGCTATGTTTTCGCCATGGCAGCTACGTTTTGGCTGGATGCCAGCCCACCCTGCAACATTTGTACGCAGAGGTGTTTACGAGACATTCGGGCGTTACAAGACCGACTTTGAAATTGCAGCTGATTATGAATTTTTTGTGCGGACCCTACTAGTCGGACATCTGGAGACTGTTCATACTTCCAAGGTACGGGTGACAATGCGTGACGGTGGTGCTAGTACTAGCGGGTTTAGAAGCACGTTGGTGATTTCACGCGAAATTTTACGCGCGCTGCGAGAAAATGGCGTCTACTCCAACCTGCTGTTTATTTGGAGCAGGCTGCCCTTGAAGTTCATCAGCCAAGTGTTGTTTTCTCGTCATCGTTAATGCTGCCAGTCATTCGTAAGATGCCGTTCTTGATCTTCTAATGCGGCCTTTTAGCCAAGAAAGACCGAAGATCCCAACACGGCCATAAACAAAATGACCGCGTTTCTGCATAAACAAATGAGTGAAGGCCAAAGGTAGAAAACTACCGCTACATTTCTTGTCCATAGTGACGTATTTTTATTGAACCACTCAGTAACGCTATTACGAACCCGTTGAATGCTTAGGTAGAAAATTTCGCAGTCAACGACATTTATATTCGGGTACATTGAAACCAAAATGGGTGGCAAGCTTATAAGCAACCAAGCACACAAAAGCGTTGGCAATGATCAGGGCACAGATTTCGACCGAGGTCTGAGGCCCGAAAGAGAGGGTTGCAAACACAACACGGGTCCCTCTCAACGATCAAGAGGGTTTACGTGCTTCCATCGCAAGTTCAACTATTCCTGATCCTTCGTTTATGAAACGACCGGCGCTCTCAACCTTTGAGAACATTTCATCGCTGGCATCGTTGAATTCACAGCGCCTAATTTCAACAAATCCAGCTTCTTCCAACTCGC
>JBCDFK010000329.1:0-3696 GCA_039178065.1 Pseudomonadota bacterium
ATTGCTGGCGATCTATCAACCGTTATGAGCCCAAGAACAGTGATTACATGGGCAGAAAACGATGGAATCTTCAACGATGTCGGCATGGCCTTCCGCCTCACATTCCTTAACAAATGTGATGATTTGGAACGTACGCTAGTGGCTGAATTCTACCAGCGCTGCTTCGGCGAAGAATTAGCGGAATCCGCAGCCAATGTCGTGCTGAGCTAGGACCACAAAGTGGCGGGCCCGGGAGACAATTCAGCCAAGCGACCCAATAAGAAGGTCGACACTGAACCGTTCAAACGAGCGGTGACGGCAACCATGCGCGCAATTTCTGGCGAGCAGGAACTTGAAGTTGTTTTCTCAACGGATAGACCTGCCTATGCGGGTAACCATGCACGCATTCCCGATCTGCCGAAACGCGTGACCAAAAACGATGTTATGGTGACGCGCGGTGTGGGCGACTCCATGGCTCTTCGTTCGGCATGCCACGATGCCAATGTACATCGTTCCATGATGCCCGAAGGCGATCAGGCGCGCGCGGTCTATGATGCTGTTGAGCAGGCTCGCGTTGAATCCATCGGTGCGCGCCGCATGCCCGGCGTCGGCGATAATTTGGCCGCAATGGTAGAAGACAAGTTCATCCGTAACAATCTGTCAGGCGTAACGGAAAAAGAAAACGCCCCCATTGAGGAGGCAATCGGCTTGGTGGTGCGCGAACGACTAACCGGTCGTAAATCGCCCGAGGGTGCTGCACCGATTGCAAATTTATGGCGCAATTGGATCAATGAAAAAGCAGGCGATGAAATCGATAGCCTGGCGCAGAACATTGAAGACCAGGCGGCTTTTGCCAAAACAGTTCGCGACATTTTGTTTCGCATGGAAATGGCCGATGACTATGAAGGCGAAGGCCAGGATGAGGACGAACAGGAATCTGATGAAGAATCGCCACCGGAAAATGATGACGATGATGATGGCGGACTAGACGATCAAGATTCTGGCGACGAAACCACCGAACAAGATGATACGCCCGTAGAAAGCGAGCAGTCTGAAGCCGGTGAGATGGATGCATCTGACGCCACCGCCGACGACATGGACGATGATATGGATCAAGATGCCGAGGAGCCTGGCGAAGCCCAGCGCCCTGATCCCGGCATCCAAGACATCCTTTCCGATATCGACTACAAGATTTTCTCGACGGAATTTGATGAAACAATCGGCGCAGAAGAGTTATGTGATCAAGCAGAGCTTGAGCGTCTCAGAAGCTTCCTCGACAAACAGCTAGCGAACCTACAAGGCGTCGTCGGCAGATTGGCCAACCGATTGCAGCGTCGCTTAATGGCACAACAAAACCGCTCTTGGGATTTTGACCTCGAAGAGGGCTATCTCGATCCGGCACGCTTGCCTCGATTAATTATTGAAGAGCAGGCTGGCGGATTCGGGGCGCTTTCATTCAAGAAAGAGAGTGATACCAATTTACGCGACACGGTCGTCACACTTCTCATCGACAATTCAGGTTCTATGCGCGGACGGCCAATAACCGTAGCTGCAACCTGTGCCGACATATTGGCGCGCACACTAGAGCGGTGCGGTGTAAAGGTAGAAATCCTGGGCTTTACCACCCGTGCTTGGAAAGGCGGCCAAGCCCGCGAAGCTTGGCTGAAAGGCGGCAAACCCAATGAGCCAGGTCGCCTGAATGATTTGCGCCATATCATCTACAAGTCTGCCGATGCGCCATGGCGTCGCGCAAATAAGAACCTTGGCCTGATGATGCGTGAAGGTTTGCTCAAAGAGAACATCGATGGCGAAGCGCTGACATGGGCATATCGTCGATTAGCTGCACGACAAGAACAACGAAAAATCCTGATGATGATATCTGACGGCGCACCGGTGGATGATTCAACGCTTTCGGTCAACCCAGGCAATTATCTGGAACGGCACCTGCGTGCAGTCATCGAAGAAATCGAAAACAATTCCAACGTCGAAATGCTCGCCATCGGCATTGGACATGATGTAACCCGCTATTACAAACGCGCGGTTACTATCGTCGATGCAGAAGAACTAGCCGGCGCCATGACTGATCAACTGGCCTCGCTGTTTGACGAAGGTGGTGGCTCAACACCTGCCCAGAGAAAACGGCGCGCTTGATTTGAAAAAACTAAGCTCGCTTGTCTACGTTGCGCTTTTTGTCAGCACATCCTTGTTGCATGCACAGGATATACAGACTTTCGACGTCAAATCGCGCTTTATCGAGAACTTTCGCATCGGTTCAAACGATAAACAGTTCGGCCCATTGCAATTTGTAGGCGGTTTGGAAATGATTGGATCTTCGAGTGATTTCGGTGCGATATCCGGTATTGCTCTGGCCGAAAACCAATTAAAGTTTGTCGCTGTTGCTGATACGGGTTTTTGGATTCATGGCGAGATAGAACGCGATGAAAACAACAATCCGACCGGACTTACTGACGTTTCCATGAGTGAGATCACTGGTAAATCTGGCGCTCCAATTTCAGAAAAATGGCAAGCCGATGCCGAAGGCATCATCGTGGATGATGAGAGCATCACTGTTTCTTTTGAGCGCGCGCATCGTATCGCTAATTACACAACCCAATCAGGCCAAGTGCCGCAGCTTGAAAATGAATTTTCCCCGCCAGTTCCGCTTTATGAGCTGCGTGCAAATGCAGGTTTTGAAGGCATCGCACTTGCGCCCAAAACCGCTCCCTTCGCCGGTGCATTGGTTGGCATTAGCGAAAAGAGTTTGGACAAAAACAAAAACACTATGGGCTTTGTTCAAGCACAAAATGGCGACTCATTTGAGTTTTCCGTCAACCGCAAAGACGAATTCAATATCACCGATTTAGCCTTCTTGCCCAATGGAAATCTAGTCATTTTAGAGCGTCGTTTTAATGTGTCAGACGGCATTGGAATGCGCTTACGGCATATCAAGGCGGTCGATGTAAAACAGGGCGCGACTGTAGATGGTGAAACTCTTTTGGAAGCGGATTTTCTCTACCAGATTGACAATATGGAAGGCCTCACCATCACTATTGATGATGATGGCACGCCCCGCCTGACACTCGTTTCAGACGATAATCATTCACTACTGCAAAGAAATCTATTGCTCGAATTCAGGCTCACAGGGTCAATTGCTGACTAGCTGGCAGAACTTGGCACCGGTGACGCAAGAGCAACGAATTTATAGGGCACCAGCATTGCGAGTCCAACAAGGATTTTGACGATAAAGTCACCAGTCGCGAGCGAGACCCACAAGGCTACTTCGCCGCCGAAGCCAAGAAACGGAACCAAAAATCCGAGCGATCCATCCTCGCCGCCAAAGTCTAGTAAACCGAAGGCTGGCGCAAAGGCGATGCCGAAAAACAAAATTGTATCCAGCGCAGAACCTAAAATTGACGAGATAAGCGGTGCTTTCCACCAAGATGAAGCACGGAGCCTATCGAAAATAGATACGTCGAGCAGCTGCGCCACCAAAAATGCAGTGCCTGAAGCAATCGCAATACGTGGTGTTGCAAGCCAAACTGATGCGATAACTGCCAGCACGAAACCAGCAAACACAACCATCCGCGCATTAGACGGTCCAAGTTTCCGATTAGTCAGATCGGTAATAAGAAACGCAATCGGATAGGTGAACGCGCCCCATGTCAAAATTTCCTTCAATTCAATGCTGCCAAGCATTGCTTCGACTGGAAACTGAAC
>JBCDFK010000330.1:0-3690 GCA_039178065.1 Pseudomonadota bacterium
GAAAATCCAAATCGCCAACGCCTCGCTTACGATGAATTACTTGCCGGCCAATTGGCATTGGCGTTGGTGCGCAAAAATATGAAGCGCAGTGCCGGTCGTGTTCTTCAGGCTGATGGTTCATTGATGCAAAAGGTGCGAGAAGCATTTGGTCATGCCCTGACGGGTGCGCAGCAACGTTCTATCGAAGAAATATTGAGCGATATGGCTAAGCCAGAACGCATGTTACGTTTACTCCAAGGCGATGTTGGTAGCGGGAAAACCATCGTTGCCCTATGTGCGCTGGCCACCGCGGTACAAGCCGGCAGCCAAGGCGCATTAATGGCACCGACAGAAGTTCTCGCACGCCAGCATTTTGCTACGATCAAGCCAATTGCAGACAAGGTTGGCTTACGAATTGATTTGCTCACAGGGCGCGAAAAAGGGGCTCTTCGCAGCGAAATGATGGCAAAGCTGGCCGCTGGAGAACTCGATATCCTCATTGGAACGCATGCCATTTTTCAGGAAGGCGTTGTGTTTCGAGATCTTGGGTTGGCGGTTGTTGATGAGCAGCATCGTTTTGGTGTTCATCAAAGGCTTCTGATTGCATCAAAGGGCGAAGCGACTGATATGCTGGTGATGACGGCAACGCCGATCCCTCGTACTTTAGTTTTAACGCATTATGGCGATATGGACGTATCGCGCCTTGACGAGAAGCCGATTGGCCGCAAACCCATCAATACAGTTGCTCTTCCACTTGGTCGGCTGGGTGACATCATTGTTCGTGTTGGCGAAGCGATGAAAACCGGCCAAAAAATCTATTGGATATGCCCGCTTGTTGAAGAAAACGATGAATTGGACCTCACATCGGTTCAGCAGCGGCACAAAATTTTAGCTGAGCGCTTCGGCAATGCGGTTGGGTTAGTGCATGGGCAGATGAAAGGTGCTGAAAAGGATGCGGCAATGGCAGCGTTTCGAGACGGTGAAACCCGGATATTGGTTGCCACTACCGTTATTGAAGTTGGCGTTGATGTGCCCGACGCGACGATTATGGTGATTGAGCATGCCGAACGATTTGGTTTGTCTCAGCTGCATCAGCTTCGCGGACGGGTTGGGCGCGGCGCGGAGGCTTCGAGCTGCCTTTTGCTCTATAAAGACCCCTTGGGCGAAATTGCACGCGCTAGAATTGAGGTGAGGCGTCAGTCTGAAGATGGCTTTCGTATAGCCGAAGAGGATTTGAAACTACGCGGAGAAGGAGAAATTCTCGGCACAAAGCAATCTGGCGCGGTTGGGTTTCGTCTGGCACGCATGGAAGCGCATAGCCATTTGTTGGAAATCGCTCGGGATGACGCCCGCTTGGTGATAGAAACAGACCCTAACCTTACGACCGACCGTGGCAGTGCGCTTCGCACACTGCTTTATCTATTCGAACGCGACGCTGCTATACGCCTGCTACAGGCCGGCTAGCCCTTTTTGGCCGCTTCTTTGATTGCTTTGAAACGCGCACGCAGCTTTGTTGCTAAGCCTAGTTTTGTTTCTTGCCGTGCCCGTCCAAATCCAACGGCTTCATCTGGTATATCATTGGTTATCACCGAACCAGATGCGACGTAAGCGTTATCACCAATGCTAACGGGCGCTACGAGCGCGGAATTTGAGCCAATGAACGCATTTGCGCCAATTGCGGTTTTGAACTTGTTGTACCCATCATAATTACAGGTGATCGTCCCTGCCCCAATGTTGGCGCCTGAGCCGATAATTGCATCACCGATATAGGACAGATGATTTATCTTGGAGCCTTCTGCAATCTCGGCATTTTTGACTTCGCAGAAATTGCCTACTTTTGATGAAGCGCCAAGCTGAGCACCCGGACGTAAGCGTGCAAAAGGACCTATTTCAGCGCCGACACCAATTTTGGCGCCCTCCAAGTGGCTGTATGCGCGGATTTTTGCATTGTCGGCGATGTGCACACCGGGGCCGAAAAAGATATTGGGTTCCAGTGAAACATTCTCTCCAATCGTTGTATCGTGGTGGAAGAACACAGTCTCAGGTGCTATCATTGCGACACCTGCAAGCATGTGGCGCTTTCGTGCCCTATCTTGCCAAATGGCTTCTACGGCGGCGAGCTCGACACGCGTATTTACGCCCAATATGCTCGCCATCGGCGTTTCGATCGCCTGTACTTTCAGGTTCATATTGTTTGCTATTTCAACAGCATCGGTCAGATAATATTCGCCCTTATTATTGTTATTGTCGATTTGGTCCAGAATGGCTGGTAAGTGTTTGCCATTGAATGCCATCAGGCCGCCATTACAGAAAGTAATGGCTTTTTGTTCGATGCTTGCCTCTTTTTCTTCAACTATTGCCTTAAGTTGGTCGCCTTCTTCTACCAGGCGTCCATATCCGTGTGGTTCGCTGGTTCTAAACCCGACAACGACGATGTCGGCACCATCTGCGAGTTGTTGGCGTGCTGTGCTCAATGTTTCTGGTTCAACCAAAGGCGTGTCGCCAAACATAACCAAAACATCGTCAGCACCAGCATCGATTGCTGGCCGGGCCGCATTGACTGCATCTCCTGTGCCCAGTTGCTCTGTTTGAACAAAATACTCTGCCTGAATGTCGTTGCTGGAGAGTGCCTCGGCCACTTGATCAGCGCCATGACCTGTTACAATGGCCAGCCGATCGCTCCCGACTTGTTGTGCGCAGGCCACAACATGGCCAACCATCGGAAGACCAGCCACTTTGTGCAGCACCTTCGGTAGTGGAGACTTCATACGTGTGCCCTTACCAGCGGCAAGGATAATCGTTAGGCATTGGCGAGCCATAATTTACTCCGGCGATTCTCTGTTGGCAAAGGTTTAGCGCATTTGCACATTGATTCCACCACCGAACGTTTGGCTAGGTAAATGGCCTTGCTCACAGTCGTTTCTAGTGTGATGGCATCAAGCATGCTCAATGGTGTGAATAATAAATGGTTTCCATATGTGGTGATGTCGGTCGGACCGGCATTTTTCTCGACCAATCTAATATTTGGCCGTTACGTTGCTCCTGAAACCGATCCGTTCGTTCTTGCGTTCATTCGCTGGTTACTGGTAGCCGTCATTTTGCTGGCGTTTGCAATTCAAGCTGACTCCAAGTCATTGCGCTCTATTGTTCGTAAGCAATGGCCGTTCTTCATTTTTATTGCATTTCTGGGCATGGGGATTTCCGGCAGCGGTGTGTATTTGGGTTTGCAATATACGACTGCATCGAATGCAACTCTGATTTACTCCATTACACCCATATTGATTATCTTGATTGAGCGCGTTCTTATTGGTCGCAAATCGAATTTGCGCGAAGCCGTTGGTATTGTGTTGGCGCTACTGGGTGTTGCGACGATTGTCCTAAAAGGTAACCTTGCCACCCTACTCCAGTTGGATTTGAACCCTGGCGATCTTTTAATTGCTTTGGCGGCATTGTCTTGGGCTGGCTATTCGATACTTTATCGTTCTGATCGCGTGTCTGGTCTTACAAGCCTGATACTCTTTTCAGCTATTGCTCTTTTCGGCGCTTTGGTGAACCTGCCCGGTGCAGCATATGCTATGTGGAATGGTGCTGGTCTGCCAAATTCCGGCGGTGCGTGGCTAGCGGTTGCTGGAATTGTACTTATTTCGTCGCTGGTTGCATTTTCTACATTTCAGTATGGCGTACGGGCGCTAGGTGCTTCGACAGCGGGTC
>JBCDFK010000331.1:0-3687 GCA_039178065.1 Pseudomonadota bacterium
CATCTGTGCGAGTGGTATGCAGCGTCCACCCTGCCGCAATTCATCGAGTATTTGCATTGGCGCGATCTCGATCTTTGGATCGATCTTCCATTTCTACATCGGTATTTTTGCCCGGCGATCCAGCATTTGGGGCATCAATAGGTTTCTGTGTCTGAACTGTCGGCGCAACTACTAGATTAAGCTGTCCATGTTGTGCGGTTGCCGGTTCTTGTGAATTGGATGGACCAGAGTTTAGCCGGCTGGCGGTTCTAGATTTCGTTGAACCGGGAGAGTCCAGTGCAGATACGAAAGAACTGGCGGGTTTCAAAGCCAGCTTCCCATCGGCGCTAGAAAATGAGAGCTTTGTTTGTCCGGTGGCTGAAGCGGCACGCGCTAAAGCTTTGGCGTGTCTTGAATTCGACGATGGCTTTGTAATTTTGCCCCTAAGATCAGATTTTCCGGCTGATTTTGGTTCAACCATTCGCGCTGACTTAGCAGGTTGAGATTCGATCGTTGAGCTCTGGGAATCTCTTTCCAGCGCTTTGCCCTGATAGACCCGGTGGTAGTCATTCAAAGTTTGTGCGAGCTTTTCAATTTGTTGCGGCTTTTGATTGAACGCCTGGTAAAATCGCTGCCTAAGGTTAAATAATGTTCCAGACTCAGGCACTATTTCATCAACGCTACCACTTTTGCCTGATATCAATTCTGAACGAACGGAAGATATTTGTTCCATGAAGGCTTTTCGGCTTTCAAAGTTACCATTCCTTGGAGGTACTATCTGATTGGCTTGTTCTGCCGCGCTTTTTGCCAACTTCTTTGCTGCTGGATTTAGGGGGGTGGGTTCTTCTAAGTTTCGTACTGCATCATGAATTGTTTGTGGCGCTTGAGTAACAGAACCCCTTGATCTGCCATTTCGTTTGCTAATTTCTTGATATTCTTGAAGTCGCGTTCCGCTCCTCATCACGGAATCTCTTGTTAAGCTTTTAGAGGCGCCAACCGAGATAAAAATATCGTCGCGATGCGGACTTATATGCCCCTCAATAGCAGTCATAACATCTTGTTTTTTGAAGTGTTTGTTGTTGGGTAACCATTTTTGTGGATCGCCTGAAGCAGCAATTTCTCTTGTGTTTGCGTCTTCGATACTCTTCCACTCCACCATATCATTAGCGTGCGTATTGACGGTATCGATCACTGACTGGCGCAACTTGTTGTAATATGTACCTTCGGGGACTAATGCATTGAGCGAGGCGTTAAGGCCGCTGAAGTTGTTTGTTTGTCTTTCACTTACTTTGCCGAGGCGTTTTGCCGGTTCGCTTCCGCTCGGCATTAGAGTTCTTTCTTCGGTGCGATGACCTAGGACCGCCAATTGCGGAAATTGAGGAAACTTACCCTCATTATATTTGGAATATTGTTGTAGGTGCGATGCGAGTTCGGCGACATTATGTGGGTCGACACTTTGTGCAAAGTGCGGTTGCTTTGCCTGCGTTGTCTGAATGATGTCGTTGTAGCGGTCTGGAGTGACATTCTGCCCTTCACGTCCGATTTGCTCCTTTTGAATGGCGTTTAGCAGATATTTTTTCTGCGGATTGAAGGCTTGCTTCTGGGGAAAATAGTTGTCTAGCTCTGCGCGTATTTCGCCTGCAATCTGTTTCTGTCTGTCAGTCAACCTGGGAGAACTTTTGCCGCTGAAAAAGGCCATCCTTTTAGCTGCTTTTCGTCCATCGTGAGGCAGATGACGTAATGTCTCGACTGCAGCATCCACAGCGTTTGCTTCGGTTGTTTTGTTATCAATATTTTCTGGCATCTCGAAAACTAGATATCCCTTGCTCATTCGCCGCGTTGATTGTTGCGCCGCCGTTCGATCCGATCGCCCCGCTGCGCATCCTCGTCACTTCTGGCGGGTGGTTCGCCTACCCGACGGCCGCTTCTAAGTTCCATACCCGCTTCCTCTTCACGACGCTTGGCGGCATCGCTACGCAAAACCATTGAACGCTCTGGTGGCGGCTCACGACGTCGTCTGCGTGTAGGGGCCTGCTCAGGTGTTGTCGCTGGTGCTGCGTCATCGCCATCATCAGCTGAAACATTGGTTACATTGTTTGCTGTATCTTCACCTGCAGCTGCCTCTATATCCTCATCGCCGTTCTCTGTTGGAAGATTGGCTGGGCTGTTTGGTGCATCAACATTATCAGGAGTTGATGCGTTTGCGGCTTCGAGACGCCAACCTTCAACGGCGGAGCGTTTTTCCGCCGACCTATCAGCAGCTGAAAGGATGGCTCCTCGAGCTTCCATATGGTGTTTTGTAAGTGAGACTGTGGTGCCTTCCAGGCCACGCTCAGCGCGCGATGTTGCTTCTAATTCAATGCCATGCTTGGCAGCCACTTCAACGAGTACGTCGCGCATACTATCATAATTTATGTGTTCGTTGCGCTTGGAGATTTTCAACCAATCGCCGTTTTCAAGCTCGCGCCGATTGACAATAACATGTAGATGCGGGTGCGGACGATTTGTATGAAAGGCAGTAATGTAGTCCCATTTCCCTCCATATTTTCCGCTGTCAAACATTTCGGCTGCCCAGTCGCGGGCGGCGGCATGTGCTGAATCAGCTTCAATATGCTCTGGAAAGCTTATGACGATATGCGTCGTCAAATCTGGATCTGATGAAAGGCTTTTTTGCCCTTTTGTAAAAACGCCTGTTTGCTCGGTCCATTCTTTGCAAAAATCTGACAGTTCGTCCTTTTCGATATTGATTCCAAAATAGCGTTCAGAGCGCTGCAGATACACCTTTGTCATGTGGGGGCTAGGGGCACTTCTAGAATCCCCCTGTGCAGCGGCAAGCCCGTCGATTGCGTTAGCAAGTTGGACCCGCACTGCATCTTGCGCGCCTTGGGCACTGTCGTTTGCGGTGCTGTTCCGATTCACGTAAGCGCTATCTGGCGCATTGTCTTCAGCATCACATGTGTTGGCGTTGTCGCCGAGCAGCTCATTGATATCTTCAAGATTGGCATTCATCTCGGATGCTTCAGCGTAGTTGCTGGAATAGCTGCTTTGTGTGGACAAAGCGCTATCACTTTTCGTGCCACCATTTGGCACGACTTTTACAAATGCTTGAATTGAGGATGAGCTAGTCATCAATCCATCGCCTTCGCCAGCAATAGTTGCCCGTCCTTACGCCGATGAGATACGTTCAATATTTTTTGTAGTTGTGCATCCAAGCGGACAAACTCGCGGCCGAATGCATATCTCTGTTCTTCAAGTTTGCTCATTTCAACAGAACCGTCTTTCATGGCTAGCTTGTGCAGTGAACGTATATCATCGCCAATCTCGCCGATCCTTTTGGTGATCTGGCGCATTGCAATTTGGGTTTCTTTGTCTGTTTCTAAGAAGCCGGCAATGCGTCGTGCTGCAATTCGTAACGCCAGATTTCCGCTGATGCCGTAGATTTTGGTTTGCTCTGCAAACGATGCGAATTCGGCCATTCTCAAACGCACACTTATGACTTTGTAGGCTTTCGGATCGATCTTGTTTGATTTTCCTTTGGTGGAACTGCCGGTCGAAGCCTTGGGCTGGGCAGGAATCGTATTGTTTTTCTTTTTTGAGGCAGTCATTCAATAAATCTCCATAACCAAGGCAAATGAACGATACATTTGCCGTGATGGTGCAGTTTGTATGGAGTTATATTTTAATATATTGCCTTTTATGTATATGAAC
>JBCDFK010000332.1:0-3682 GCA_039178065.1 Pseudomonadota bacterium
GCTCGTAGTCCATCGCTTCTGATAATAAGCGCCTCGCTAGGCAAAACTAACAAATTGGAATTACTGTCAAAAGTTCCAGTTGGTGATGTGAGCCGTGCAGAATTACCATCCTCTAACTCAACATCAGCGCTCAGACTTTCCAATTCAAGCGCATCTTGTACTGCCAAGTCCTGAATGGCGCGCACAGCGGTTACCCGGAAAGGACGTTCATCCTTGGTAAAGCCATCCAGATTGGGATTAGCCATCACCAATTTGCCGTCAACTAGGGTCGTATTTGGTAGATCAAATGCGACGTCCAAACTTGTTCGCGACAAAAAAACCGTAGCTCCAGCGATAAGCACGATACCGAGCGCAAAAAACGGCAAAACGCGCTTGATCCAACGGACTCGCTTGGAGTGCGCTTGGGCACTTTGAAACGCTCGCTCTTTAATTTGAATGTCGGTGTGTTCTGCCATGATTCTCAAAATAGGCGTTTAATGCTGATAAATCGATAAAATTATTTGATAGCCTTATGCAATGAATGTGGTCGCAATAGGCGTTGATCTCATTTAGGTGGTGAAGTCGAAGCAACACCATGTTACTAAAACCAGAATTCTAATTCTTCAATTGCGCTTGAACGGAGCTATTTTGGAAGCCATACGAGCAGATGATATCATTGATCGACAACGTTTGAGACGCAAACTGACGTTTTGGCGCATTGCATCGTTTTTTGTGGCACTCATCGGTGTGGGCGTCGTTGTTGCCATGGTTCAATCCGGATCCGATTTTGCAGCCCGCTCCGGCGATCACGTTGCAAAGGTTAAAATCAGCGGCACCATCGATACTGATGAGGGTCTGTTGGAGCGCTTAGCGGAAATCGAGAAGAGCGACAGCGTTAAAGGTGTAATATTGACTATCAATTCGCCCGGCGGCACCACGGTTGGTGGCGAAGCTATATTTGAAGCTGTACGTAAGATTTCGGCCAAAAAACCAATTGTAGCCCAAGTTGGCACCCTTGCAGCATCGGCTGGTTACATGATTGCCGCAGGCAGCGATCATATCGTGGCACATAAATCGTCGATCGTTGGCTCCATTGGAGTAATTTTTCAATATCCCAACTTCCAAGGCATGCTCGACAATTTGGGCATTGATGTTCGCGCAATAAAATCTTCTCCATTGAAGGCAGAGCCGTCGTTTTTTGGGCAAACACCCCCAGAGGCAGAGGCCATGATCCGGAATATGATTTTAGACAGCTATGATTGGTTTAAAGGAATTGTCGCTGAGAGGCGCGATTTTACAACGGCCGAGACCGATGCTTTGGCAGATGGATCTGTGTTCACAGGACGGCAAGCGCTAGAAAATGGTCTCATCGATAATCTGGGCGGCGAAGAAGTGGCGCGTGCCTGGCTCACCGAGCAAGGCATTGATGGTGACTTGAAAACACTTGAATGGAAAGATGATGAGAGAGTCTCCGGGCGTCTATTTTCTGGCACAGTTTTGCGCTGGATTGCAGCTCAAATCGGCCTTGGTCAGCTAAATGACCCCATATCAAAATCACTGGAACAGCGACTAATGCTTGACGGTCTCGTCTCGGTTTGGCACGTTCAAGATAACTAGCTTAAACGCTTAATCACAATACTCTTTTCTGAAGTTTGGCCATAAAATGATAAAATCTGAGCTTGTTCAAATTATTGCAGATCGCAATCCACACCTCTATCAGCGCGACGTAGAGAATATCGTCAACGCGATATTGGACGAAATCACCGACACGCTTGCGACAGGGAACCGCGTTGAATTGCGGGGATTTGGCGCATTTTCGGTCAAAAACCGTCCAGCTCGTGAAGGTCGCAATCCACGCACGGGTGAAATGGTTCATGTAGAGGAAAAATGGGTGCCGTTTTTCAAAACAGGCAAAGAGTTGCGCGAGCGTTTGAACGGCAAATAACCAGCCTCAGTGCATAAAAGGACAAAATCATGATTCGAAAAATCATTTTCGTTCTGTTCCTCATTCCGCTAGCGATCGCATTAATTGCCCTCACAGTCGCCAATCGCGGCTTAGTGCCGTTGAGCCTAGATGTTTTCAATCCAGCCAACCCAGCACTGACTTTTCATGCCCCTTTGTTCGTCTGGATGTTTTGCACGTTGGTTATCGGCGTAATTGTTGGTGGTATTGGCAGCTGGTTTGCGCAGGGCAAACATCGCAAAAAAGAGCGTGCATATAAGAAAGAAGCCGACAAACTGCGCTTCGAAAAAGAAAACAATCCTGCTACGCAGAGTTCGGCTTCTACATCGCTTGTCATGTCCAACTGATATTTGCTGAGAATCCGGCTATCATGTTTTCATAAAGCTTGGCAAATACATCTTTGTCGGACATCTGCTGGGTGATCCAAGACGGGAAACCTCAATTGCGACCGCCTAGAAATAAAAGAAACAAAAACAAGACTGCAGACCGTATTGGCGGGGCTCGAAATAGTGCCCACAAACGAAGCCGTGACGTTGGTTTCAGACCGAAGCCCAAACATGCCGCTAAGGCAGACATTCGAGATGTCGAGAGCATCGATCCACGCCCGCGAAAGACCGGCGTTCGGCCAAAAGAAAAATGGCCTGTGATTTTGGAAACGACTCCAGATGACGATTATGCACTTCTTGATACTGGCGATGGGCTAAAGCTCGAACAATATGGCAAAGTTCGTCTGGTTCGGCCTGAGCAGCAGGCTATTTGGGGTCGAAGCCAACCGGATCGAGAGTGGGACGCAGCATCAGCGGTCTTTACGGGTGATACCGATGAAGAGGGCTTGGGCCGGTGGCGCTTCTCGGACGAACGGACTGGTGAGACTTGGCCCATGGCATTTGACGGCATTTCCTATTACGGGCGATTTACATCATTTCGACATGTCGGTGTATTTCCAGAACAAGCCGCGCATTGGCGCAATATGGCCAAAGCAATAAAGAGCGCAAAGCGCGACATCCGCGTGCTAAACCTATTTGGATATACTGGAGTTGCGTCGCTTGTTGCTGCCGCGGCCGGCGCTCACGTCACCCATGTCGATGCGTCAAAAAAAGCAATTGGATGGGCGAGAGAAAACCAGACATTTGCTGAACTTGAAGATAGGCCAATCCGTTGGATATGCGAAGATGCAATGAAGTTCGTGCAGCGTGAAGTACGGCGGGGCAACACTTACGATATAATCCTGCTTGACCCACCGGCCTATGGTCGAGGCCCCAATGGAGAGGTCTGGCAGTTCTTTGGCCATCTTCCAGACATGATTGACGGCTGTCGCGATCTACTGAGCGATAAGCCTGAAATGTTAGTTCTAACCGCCTATGCCATTCGGGCATCGTTTTTTGCAATTCATGAAGTGATGATGGATAGTTTGACCGACTTCAAACATCTGGGCTTAGTGGAATCCGGCGAGTTAATTATCCGAGAAAAACACCGTAAACGCGCCCTTTCGACATCCATGTTTTCTCGCTGGACCCCGCAGGTGAGTGAATGACAAACGAGCACAAATCCGGCGGGCGTATCAAAGAAGTCTCGAGCCTTTCAAATCCCATTATCAAAGAAATTCGGCTACTGGAAAAAAAGCGGCATAGAGAAGAAACTAAGCAATTTATTGCAGAGGGCATGAAGCTTGTCATCGATGCAATTGAACATGGTTGGCAGCTTCGCACTTTGATTTTTGCGGCTTCCCAAAAAGAAAAC
>JBCDFK010000333.1:0-3670 GCA_039178065.1 Pseudomonadota bacterium
GTTCCTGCTACGCAAAGCGCGTGATCGCGCCCATGTTCTGGTCGGTTTGGCCATTGCTGTCGCCAATATCGATGAGGTCATAAAGCTTATTCGTGCTGCGCCAGACCCGGCAACAGCACGAGAACAATTGATGGAACGCAATTGGCCTGCGCTGGATGTTGCGCCATTGGTGGAATTGATTGCTGATCCTCGCCACAAGCTCAATGATGATGGAACCTACAATCTGTCAGAAGAGCAGGCGCGCGCGATTTTGGCGCTAACGCTGTCACGTCTAACCGCGCTCGGCCGGGATGAGATAGCCGAAGAACTCAATACAATTGGCGCTGAAATCAAGGAATATCTTGAGATTTTGGCGTCACGCCAACGTATCCAAGATATTGTTAAAACTGAACTTGTTGCCGTCAAAGACGAGTTTGGCACACCACGTCGCACTGAGCTCGCCGAAGGCGGGCCAGATATGGATGATGAAGATCTCATCGCCCGTGAGGAGATGGTGGTTACATTCAGTCACGAGGGTTACATCAAACGCGTACCTCTTGATACCTACCGCGCCCAGCGTCGCGGTGGCAAAGGCCGCTCTGGCATGGCAACCAAGGATGAGGATTTTGTAACGCGTCTATTTGTTGCCAATACGCACACGCCGATCTTGTTCTTCTCATCCAGAGGTATTGTTTACAAAGAAAAGGTCTGGCGCTTGCCAATTGGCACGCCCACATCGCGCGGAAAATTCTTGCGCAATATGCTGCCGTTACAAGAGAATGAGCGCATCACTTCCATTATGCCGCTGCCGGAAGATGAAGAGAGTTGGGGCGAGTTGGATGTTATGTTCGCCACCACACGCGGAACGATGCGGCGCAATAAGCTGTCTGACTTCACCCAGGTTAATCGAAATGGCAAAATTGCCATGAAGTTCGAGGAGGGTTCAGGCGACGAGATTTTGGCTGTTCATACATGCTCTGAAGCTGATGATGTGTTGCTAACCACCGCACTAGGGCAGTGTATCCGCTTCCAAGTTACGGATATTCGTGTATTTGCGGGGCGCAATTCCACTGGCGTGCGTGGCATAAATGTAGCTGACGGCGATCACGTCATATCTATGGCGATACTGAGCCATGTGGAAGCAACTGCCGAAGAGAGAGCGGGCTATCTCAAGCACGCATCGGCACTGCGCCGTGCTGAGAATGAGGATGAAGAAAGCGCTGTAACTTCGCCAGATGAAGAGGAAAATACAGAAGCGGCAAGTCTTCCGGAAGAACGGATAGCCGAGCTTGCCGAGCGCGAGCAATTTGTGCTCACCGTATCCGAATTTGGTTATGGCAAACGGTCATCTTCTTATGATTTCCGAGTGTCTGGTCGTGGCGGAAAAGGCATTAAAGCCACAGACACATCCAAAACCAACGAAATCGGTCAGTTGATTGCGACATTCCCCGTTGAGAGCGATGATCAGATCATGTTGGTTTCAGACAATGGTCAGGTGATCCGTGTACCGGTAGATGGCATTCGCTTCGCCAGCCGCTCAACTAAAGGCGTTACAATCTTTAAGACACGCGATGGCGAGAAGGTTGTGTCCGTGGAACGTATTTCCGAACCTGAGGATGATGGCGACGAGGAAGCTGATGCAACTGCAGAACCGGACGCTCCTTCCGATTCAGTGACTTCTGAGCAAGGGCCTGAAACACCTGGGACACCAGAATGATGTTTGATTTAGGGACCTTAGCGACATACACGCTGGCCTGCATTGCCATAGTGATTGTTCCGGGCCCATCCGTGACCGTTATTATTGCCAATTCTCTGCGTGGTGGAAGTCGTGCTGGATTGATGAATGTGGCGGGTACCCAATTTGGCCTGTTGTTAATGCTTGCAGTCCTAGCGCTTGGCTTGCAGACAATCGTTGAAGCAATTGGACATGTTTTTGTCTATTTGAAGCTGCTGGGCGCTGCTTATTTGATTTATCTCGGCGTTCAGCTTTGGAGATCAGATGGCAAGCTGGCTGATCCGCACGCCGCCAATACCAAGGCTCGAACGCTTAGAGGCTACTTTTGGCAGGGTTTCTTTGTGGTTTGGGCAAACCCCAAAGCATTGTTTTTCTTTGGTGCCTTTATTCCTCAATTCATCGACCCGACGGGCAACGCTGTGTTGCAGACGATGATTCTAGGCGGTATTTTCATTGGCGTTGCTACGATTTTGGACTCACTCTATGCGCTCGCCAGCGGCAAGACCGGAACGCTACTGAGCCAAACAAATGTTCGGCTGATTGAGCGATTTTCGGGCACCGCACTCATTGGCGGCGGCATTTGGTTAGCGCTATCTAAGCGGGCTTAATGCGAACGCATTAACAGAAATGCAGATAGGCCTGAGGTTGCAGTGAGCGTCGCGATTACGGTCAATATTGTGTAGGTTACAAACATTTTTTTCTCCCTTGTTGACCTGAACCTTAGTAAATGGGCTCATCGCCGACTGTGCATTTGGTCACACGTCAATTTAGGATTATGATTGGCCGCGTTAAGCAAACCTTACAGCTGCCCACCGCGGCAATATTGGAGTTTGAGCATGGTTAAAAGAATACAGATCGCCGCCGGATTGTGTGCCATTTTCTTGTCAACTAGCCTTTCCACAATGAACGCGCATGCCACCGGTACAATTGCCTGCGATGCCACCGATGGCAGTGGTGCCGCAATTATGATTGGCGTCGGTCGGCTACCAATTTTGGCGGTCATAAGCGCGTTCGCAACCGCCGAAGGTCAAGATTGGTCGCTCGATGGCAGTGTTGGAACCGATATTGATGTGGGGCAGGGCTTCATGGACGATGAGCGCGTTCTCGTAGACTTTGTGGATCCCAATTTTGAGGAAATACTAATTTCATTGCGCCTGTTCCGTAGTGCCACGGGCAAGTCATCGGCTGAAGCCGGAGTTTTGACGATTCATGATGTCGGTTCTTATGCCGTGATGTGCGAAGAGGGATAATTTGTACTTTCAACATGTACAGAAACCCGCTAAATCACTGATATGACACAGAGCCGAACCGGTTTTTACTCCGGATCTTTTGATCCAATTACCAATGGACATTTGGATGTGCTGCGCACATCGCTGATGGCATTTGATCAAATGATCATTGGTGTTGGAATACATGCCGGGAAAAAGGGTTTATTCTCGCATGATGAGCGTTTAGGTCTTATCCAGGCATCACTGAACTCAGCTGATGTTGATGAAAGCCGCGTAAAAATCGTCACTTTCGATAATTTGGTGATCGATGCCGCTGCAAATGCGGGTGCGCACGTGATCGTGCGCGGCCTGCGCGATGCAACCGACTTTGCATACGAAATGCAAATGGCTGGGATGAACGGACAAATGGCGCCTGACTTACCGACTATTTTTATGCCAGCGTCGGCAGATACTCGCCCGATCAGTGCCACATTGGTAAGGCAGATCGCTGCCATGGGTGGCGATGTGACATCTTTCGTTCCCGCGCCGGTAGCCGAAGCACTGGCAAACTTGAATAAATAACGACTTAGAGGAAATACAACATGCGTTTCGCCAAAACACTGAGCGGACTATCAGCAGCCATGACAATTGCAGCATTGTCTGTATTTTCAACCAACGCCGCTGAGCCAGAAAATACCATGATCATTTCGCTTGAAGGAGGCGATATTACGATTGCGTTGCGTCCTGA
>JBCDFK010000334.1:0-3666 GCA_039178065.1 Pseudomonadota bacterium
ATGCGGGATGACGATGGCGATTATTGCGCCCTATACGCTCATACGAACTCGTATGAGTTCAGACGCGCCGTCGCGCTTTTGCCTAAAGCGACTTCCACCTGCCGTGAAAACGATGGTTTTCGCTATGCAGGACGGCGACAATGCGCGGGCCTCTTCTGCTCAAGGGGCGTGTAAAGAAAAGGCCCAACAACAAACGGTTCGACAATCCCGCCCACCTCAGATAAACCCCCTTCCCTATGAGCTTAAAAACAATCAACGACACACAATCCCTTTCTGAAGTTTGCGCGCGCTTCGCCTCCCATGACTATGTTACGGTGGATACTGAATTTGTGCGCGAAACAACCTTCTGGCCCGACCTTTGTTTGGTACAAATTGCTTCTGAAGACGAAGCGGTACTCATAGACCCGTTGGCAGACGGTATCGACCTAACACCGCTACATGATTTGATGGGCGATACGTCTGTGATCAAAGTGTTTCACGCCGCGCGGCAAGATGTAGAAATTTTCTTCAAACTATCGGGCAAAGTGCCTGAGCCGATGTTTGATAGCCAGGTTGCAGCGATGGTATGCGGCTTCGGCGATTCAATTGCTTATGATCAATTGGTAAAACGCATTTGCGGCGCTCACATAGATAAATCTTTGCGATTCACCAATTGGCGATTGCGCCCACTCAGTGAGCAACAGCTCGAATATGCTTTGGCAGATGTCACCCATTTGCGCGACGTATACCAACATCTCAAAGCCAAGTTGGAAGAAGAAAATCGCGCTCACTGGGTCACCGAAGAAATGGCAATATTAACTGCGCCAGAGACCTATGATCTAGCGCCAGAAGATGCTTGGAAACGGCTGAAACTGCGCATCAAGAAACCTATCGAATTCGCAATCCTTAAAAATTTGGCCGATTGGCGCGAGACCACGGCGCGCGAAAAGAATGTGCCGCGGAACAGGGTCATCAAAGACGATGCGATCTATGAAATCGCGCAAAGCCAACCAAAAGATTCGGTCGGGCTTGGGCGTTTGCGCACGTTGCACAAGGGTTTTGAAAAATCACCCAGTGCAGCAGCAATATTGGAATGCGTTGCGCGTGCGAAAGCACTTGATCGCGATGATTTACCAAAGGTTCCGCGGCCTGCGCAGTCACCGGAAGGTACGAGCGCAGCGGTGGATTTGCTTAAAGTGCTGCTCAAATTAACAGCTGAGGAATATGCGGTGGCGCCGAAAATTATCGCTTCCGCTAGCCATTTGGAAGAAATCGCTGTGCGTGGCGATCAAGCCGAGGTGCCTGCTATGAAGGGTTGGCGCAAAGAACTCTTCGGAGACAAAGCGCTCAATTTGATCAACGGGCAAAGCGGTCTTCGGTTTGAAAATCGCAAAATTGGATTGGTTGAGTTTTAGAGCAACTGGCGTTTTAGTCTCGAATGGCGAGTTGGATTTTTCGGCCCGTCACTTTGGAAAGCTGGTCGATACGGCCTTGGGGTCGTTCGCCGACAAGATCTTTAAGGGCCAATGGCAGCGTGAGCCGCATCGTTTCGTCATCGATTTTTTCCCAATGCAAATCTTTCACAACGCCGGGCATTGCAGCCGTAAAGAGATAGGCCACACGCATGAAACCACCCAAGAGCTTTGAGCGCTCCCACGTTCGATCCGTGGTAATTCTACGAATTTCTGGTGCCAGAGACTCATTTTTGAGGCCCTCATATCGGAAATAGTTGGAGAGCGCGATGTAGGCCCTACCCTGATGCGATATCTGCACGAAGCTGCCATAGGCAATAATTGCCAGAGATTGCATTGACCGATAATCTGCGTGGGCGCGCCAACCAATATCTGCCAATCGGCATGCGGCTTTGCGGTATCGGGTTTCATCGACGGTTTCGTCAACACCGAACTGCTCAAAGCAATAGCCCGTCCAATCGGCAAGTTCTCTGGCTTGACGCGGCGAACGCGCACGCAAAATCGCAAGTTCATCGGCGGAATCAAGCAAGGCGTCTCGGCGCTTTGTTTCGTCATCAAGCTGGTCGTAAAGATACCCTTCGCGCACACCACTTGATGAAAACAGGATGCGGCTTGGCTCCATGGCCTTGATGAGCTCGCTCAGCGCCACAGCCCCATAAGGCAGCAGCGCCCGGCGCGAACCGGATACTTCAGCAATACCTTTTACCTTACTGATATCTTTGGACTTTATGTCTTCAAGAAATTTTATCGCTTGACCAGCGCTCATCTCATAAGCGTGGGTGACATAGAGCGGATAATCCTTGGCTGAAATATGCAGCTTGGCCAGATTTCGCCATGTTCCGCCGACCGCATAAAAGGTACGGTCTTTTCCGGCCTTTAGCAGATCGGCGGCTGCAAGATCTTTGCGTGCAAGCTTTTCGGCTTTTTCGATGGAGCCTTCGGCACGCTCTTGAAGTCGAATGACGCCCAAAGGCATCGTGATGCCCGTGCCGAAGCTCGCGCCCTTTACATCCACTAGCTCCAAGCTGCCGCCGCCTAGATCGCCGGCGATGCCATTTGGCGCTCGAAATGCGGAAATCACGCCTTGAGCGGAGAAACGAGCTTCTTCCGCGCCGGTCAGTATACGAATGGGCTGTTCTAAAATACGTTCCGCAGCTTCTACAAATGCTGGGCCATTCTCTGCTTCTCGCGCTGCTGCTGTTGCCACAACATGTAGTTTTTCAACCCGCGCCTGATCCGCAAGAGCCCGAAACCGCACAAGGGCATTTAGAGCACCAGAAACAGCATCTTCATCCATCCGGTTTGTTTGTGCGATTCCACGCCCAAGACCACAGGAGACCTTTTCGTTGAACAGAATTGAAGGCGCGCGCACCAAGCCTTCATAGATCACCAAACGCACGGAGTTCGACCCAATATCGATAACGGCGATCGGTTGGCGGTCTTTCAACCGGCCTTGGGCATCTTCAGTCTCAATCACACATCACCGCCAGCGTGGTCTATTTTACTTGCGGGCATTCTGCGCTTTTTTCTTATGCGCAATCAATCCAGGTGCCGATGATTTTAGTGATTTTCCACGACCTGATAGGCTCGGATTGGTCATGAAGTAGTTTTGAGCGTCAAATTGTTGTTCGCCTTCGAGCGCAACAACTCGTTTTGACGTGCCGTCGGGCAGCAACTCAAAGCTTTGCTGGTTGTCCAAAAAGTTTGCCAACATGATTTGGTTGACCACTTGCTGCAGAACGGTTGCGTTTTCAAGTGGCACCAGGGTCTCTACCCGGCGGTCGAGATTTCGCGGCATCAAGTCCGCCGAACCGATATAAACAACCGCATGTTTCGATGGCAGTTCGTGACCATTGCCAAAGCAGTAAATTCGACTGTGCTCTAAAAACCTGCCAACAATGGATTTAACGCGAATATTGTCTGAAAGACCTGGCACTTGCGGCCGCAGACAACAAATTCCACGCACTACCATGTCGATCTCAACGCCGGCCGCGCTTGCTTCGTAGAGCGCATCGATGATTTGGCCATCAACAAGCGAATTCATTTTCAGCCAAATTGATGCGGGGCGCCCTGCTCTGGCATGTTCGATTTCTTCATTGATAGGGCTGAGATTGCGATCACGCATATGTTTCGGCGAAACAGACAATTTCATGTCACCACTATGACCGGCATAACTCGTAATGAAATTGAAATCGCGTGCTACATCATGTGCGAC
>JBCDFK010000335.1:0-3656 GCA_039178065.1 Pseudomonadota bacterium
GCGTAAGCAAAGAAATGGGTATTTATGGCAAGCACGCAGCATACGGCCGGGGTATCCGGCGATGTTTCAAGATTTGAGATCGCTCCTTCGCGCAAGCTTCAAATGCGAGGAAGACAAAACGCATTTTCGATCAAATTGACCGAAGTCGACCGGGCGTATCCATGGAAACCGATGCGTCATAAGATTGCAGTGGGATCGAGCGATCAAGTTGATTTCCTCGGCGGACAAGCTGAAATCTGCTCCGCACTTTTTCAAAGGCGCAGTTCTATTTCTTTAGGCAAACTCAAGAATAAGGACTTGAGCCTATGAATGACCGAATAGCAGGTTCATTTTTGATTTTAGCCTTCGCAATGCTATGGATTCCTCTCGGTCAGCACGACTTTTTGACAAAGCACTGGATGAAACTGGGAACGTTTATGGCACCGTTCCTTCTTTTTGTTTGCATGGTATTTGTCAGGCAAGAGAAGCCATACACCGACCCTCGGTTTCTCTCGCTAATCCTCCTGATCGCATACGTAATTCACCAGTTTGAGGAGCACTGGATCGATCTCTTCGGACGGCGCTATGCTTTCCATCCTTATCTGAACGAATTTTTGTCTGGTCTAACGGGAAGCGAAAGCGGTACCGAGTTCATGACGCCTGCAACAATTTTCGTAATTAACACGTCGTTGGTCTGGTTAGTCGCTGCTCTCGGTATTTGGCGTGGGCGCGACAACATCTTTGCCACACTTTGCATGGCGGCGATCGTTGTGGTCAATGCTTTCAGCCATATCGGTGCCGGCTTGAGCGGCGGTACATATAATCCAGGGCTGCTTACAGGTACTGTGCTTTTTGTTCCTTTAGGAATTGGAGTATACCTTTGGCTTTTGCGAACAAATCTGACTTCCATTCGCCAAGTGCTTGCTAGCCTCCTCTGGGCATTTGCAGCCCATGTCATTATGATTGGAGGTATCCTAGCGATGAGCTATTTTGCCTGGTTGCCAGAGATTACGTATTTTGTTGCGTTGGTCTTCTGGTCCACTGTGCCCTCGCTTGCAATCTCAAAGTACAACCAGCGTTCGCTGTCCCAGTCGAGTCCCGGTCATTGATTCATCGCGGACAATGAAGCCTCATAGGATAGAGCAGGCCTCGTTCAGTTTTGCTCTTGCAGCGAATAGCAATTTATTGGTTGAGAGAAACGCATGAAGGTCTGCTTTGTTGTTACTGTCGAAGGTCACATCATAAACTAAGCTGCAACGAGCAGCGTTGTCAGATCGTATCTGCGATCATGATTTTTGCCAAAAGCTCTCGGAACCAAACCGATACCGGAGAGCGGTCTGCGCCACGTCCCCAAATCAGTTTTGACCGAATAGTTGGGACGTCAAAAGGAAGCTCGAACATCGTAACAGGAAGCTCTTTACATTCTTTTGCGGCTAGACGACGCGGTATGACAGCTATCATATTCGTTTCAACAACAAGTAGTGGCAAGGCTGCAAAGTTTGATACGGTTATTGGAATGTCACGCGAAAGGCCCTGCTTTTCAAGTGCAATGTCAATAAATCCTAAGCCACCAGAGCGCTGTGAAAGTGCCGCGTGCTTCTCAGCAATGAATGCATCAATAGTGACTTGGCCCCTTGTAATTGGATGATCAACTCTAGCGATACCGACAAAAGACTCATCGCATAGCACCTGGCAGTGAAATCTCTTTGGCACATTGCGCGCGACACAGAGGGCCAAATCAGCGCGATCGGCATCCAAGTCTTCGGAAAAATCCCAGCCCAACATGGCACGCGTCTTCAAACGTATACCCGGCGCGTTTTGTTTGAGGGCGCGCACAACACTGGGTACAACAGTAAGTTCAATCAGATCAACTGTAAGCAGGGTAATTTCTCCCTCGTACTTTTCAGGGTCGAATTCATTGCTTACGTTAAATGCCTGTTCTGCTGCGAAAACTGCTGCCCGTACATGCTCGGCTGCTTCAATGGCAATCTGTGTGGGTGCCATCCCGTTTGGAGTACGAACAAAAAGCTCATCATTAAAAAGTGTGCGCAAACGCGTAAGAGCATTGCTCATAGACGGTTGGGCCAGTCCAACGCGCTCACCGGCTTTCGTGACACTGCGTTCAGATAGCATAGCTTCGAACACGACCAGGAGGTTCAAATCGATGTTGCGAAAATTCTTCATGACGATAAACTATATTAGTAATATCAATTGGATCAATCGCTATCTGACGGGTATGGAGCCTTGGTGAAAAGTTTCCATTTTCGCGGCACACCGACTGGTCAGAAACTAATTCAATAGCTCAGCCAGGCTTGCTTGGTCCGGTAAGTTGGCTATAGGTCTTGCTGCTGAGCTTTGTCAGGCCATATCAAAACTGCTTGGGGGCTTGAAATCAGCTGTGCGCCGAGATGAGAATTTTCTCAAAATGAGGACGTGCTATGGTGAGTTCAATTTCAAAAATTCTGCTTAAGGTTTTCGTGAGCGCGCTTACGGTCTTTTATGGTCTCGTACCTGCGGTAGCGGACTTGAATGAAACTCATATCTTCAATCCTTTGTGGAGCCAGCATGCGAGGTTCCATGGCGCATGGTTTCTGGCCTTTGCAGCGGGAGTTGCTGGCACTGCATTGTTTTTGATCTGGCTGCGTGATGATGTTTTTGTACCGATCGTCCTAGGACTGATGTTTACCTCAGGGTTTTGGGTCGCGACATTGTTTCGCTCGGCGTATGGCGGTGAGCTTGTCGATACCAATGGCCATACCCACAGCATTGCAGGCACTGAGTCGAACATATTCTTGTTCACAATTTTGAGCATCTTGTTTTTGGCTGCTTTGGCGGCTGAACTTTGGCTGTCGCGCAATATACCAAGACATGCAAGATAAATCGATTGTTAACAGGCTTCGTTGCCTTCTCTATCTTATGGGTTGCACCTGGGCAGTAGGAGCTTCTCTCTTCATACGAGTGGAAGTTGAGACTTCCACGCCAAATTTCACGGACGTGACCGCTTTTTATTCGAAGAACGATGAAAAATTTGAGCCTAATTCTTCAGGATAGCCACTTCTGATGACAGTCACCACTGCAGTCCCTCCATCACACGGAAAGAAAACTCAGAGCATTGTATAATTTGGTTAGATCTCGTGAAGAACTTTATCATTAAAATGCTTTTCTGTCCTTCTTTCTTGGAAATCATGACCCACCGTGCAGTAGCGATTGCGTTGCTTGTGCTCTTTTATTTTGTAGCGGCGTCCGCTCAGGCCCAGGATCAAGAAATAGGTATATTGGCGACAGACAGCCCACGCGATACCATCGCTCGTTTCGAATATCTCGGGGATCGTATCGAACGACTTCTGGAAGAATATGAGAAATCACGAACACGCAAGGACTATGTTGCAATCCGACTATTGATTGATGCTGCATCAGATTTGTTTGACTTGGATGGCATTCCCGTTGCCTTGCGGGGGCATGTTGGAACGCAGACTGTCACGCGCGCACTCGACGAATTGTCGTCACGTGAGCAGGACGATTTACAAGACTTCCCTTCCTCGGACGATCTTCCAATCGCTGGAGCCTATACGTTTCAAGTTCCGGGCACATCGTTGTGGCTACGGCGTATGGAAGAGGGTTTCGTCTCTCGGCCGATAGCGGATGAGGTGGATGGCTCATGCTCCAACGGCGTCGCA
>JBCDFK010000336.1:0-3651 GCA_039178065.1 Pseudomonadota bacterium
CTCAAGGGGCTAAACGCGCCTTTGGCGGAGCCGGAAATCATGCTTGAGTTGGCGTCATCGGGTGCCCACGATCAAAAGCTTGGATTTTCCCGTATGGCCATTGGTTTTGAGATCCCCGCTTCGGTTTTGCCAGATGATTTAAAGCCAGTTTTGATTGGGCAGGTCGTCGATCGTGCTGGTGCTGGGGTGCTTTGGATTGCGGATGTCCGGCCATTCGATCGTGCGATTTTGGAGATGGACTTCAGTTCACGCGTGGTACTCAACAATGACAAAGTCTCCCTGGGGCATTCATCTAATGTTTTGGGTGGACCGGTTGGAGCTGCAGAGGACTTTTTACAACTTGCGGTACTTCAAGGGGCGCCTCTTTCTGCAGGCCAATGGATAGCTACCGGAGGTCTTAGCCCTGCAGTTCCAGTATCAGCTGGGGACTGCTTGCGCGTTTCAGCTTTGCACTGGGATGTACAGGTTTGCTTCGAATGAAACATATTGGCGGCAGTTCTGTATTTTAGTTCACCCAACCAAGTGCCTTAACTGGCGAGAATTCGGCTATCGTCCTGCAGACGTGACCTCGACGCTAGATCAAGGTCTTTCTTCAGATCGGCGGCAAACTCCAATACTGAGCTCTTTGCTTGCGTTCGGTTACCGAACACAAACATTGGTATCGAAGCAAATGCCTCAGTCGACATGGCGACATATCAGACTGCGTTTGCAAACCAGATTGGTAATCACGGTAACTCAAAGAACAGCTAAGTCACGCTAAAATCCACGAAAGTTTTGTTTACGCCAACGATTAAAAGGCGAGTGAATACACGCGAAAACAGACGTTATGCTATCGATGCCTCCGAGGCAATGTTGGGCATTAAACACGGCCAAAGTATTCAACAATGTAGCGCGGCCGACCGCGAACATGCTCCAATATAACAAGCTGAACCATCAACAGCATGTATAGCATTGCAGTCACTGCCGAAAATCCGGCAGAGATAATAATCACAAGGTACGCCCATCCAGGAACAAATGCTTGTGGCTGTCCAAACAGGTCAAACCCTGAAACACGGACGACCAACGTGTTCAGAACCGCCAGTGCGAGCAACACCAGCAAACCCATGATCAAGTACAAGGACATCATTCTTAAGAAACGCGGCGAACGGGCCATTGCGCCCCACGCCAAATCACTCGCTGTGTCACGCGATCGTATATGAGTCAGAGGCATGTCTACTTCGAGCCAAGTTGTCGCTAGCCCAGTCGCGACAAATGCCTCGTTCATATACCAAAATGCAGAGCCATCCCGAACAATCCAGTTAGCCGCACGCCGCGATATCAAGAAGTCGCGCCGATCGCGCGGGCCCACCCTTTTGTCACCTGCTGCACTCATGGCCGCGAAAAAAAGCCGCCGCGACAGTGAGCTCTTGCCCTTCGGACTTGATATGGACCGCAATCCTACAATGTCTGCGCCTTGTTGAGAAGCTTCTAACATCTTCTCAACTATTTCCATTTGCTCTAGGAGGCTTGGGTCCAATAGCAAGACATAGTCCCCGTTTGCTCTTTCAATACCCGCGAGTGCAGCCTGGTCCCAAATTGTGGCGCGCGACAAACGTACAACGTAACAATCTGTTCGCAATTGGGCGTCTATGGCTATGTCGGGCACGTCAAAAGGGGCTCCGAAATCAACAAAAATGATTTCAGTATCCAAGAAATGCGACGCGATTTTGCTGCCGATTTCCGAAACGAATTGCTCGATCTTATGCGCCTTTGCATCTGGCGACAGAGGGACAACGATGCTGATGAACTTTTCAATCGCTGATTTCAATGTTCTCAACCTCGTAAACTGAGTTGACCTTCCCGGAGAACACACTGGCAAAGAATGGGCTTTGACTATGAATCCTTATGTCAGTCGGCCGCCCATCATCTGCTAGAGCGCTCGTTAGTTTAGTTTTAACGGTATGAAGACTTCCATGCACGTATATTTGGTCTGGGTAGTTCAGGTAATGGCCAAGCTGTCGAACCATTTTGCGTGCGTTTGTTGACGGTTTGACAGGGCAGCGTGAACATACGGCAACGGCACTAGGGTGACAATCGTCTCGCCCTTGTTGACATGGGAAACTAGGTGCGCCTGCAGAGCAATAAGCACGATGGGTATAAAGAACGGAACTGAGCGAGTGCAATCCGGATACACCAAATGGCATAATAGAGACGAAAGGGCCGTCCATAACTGTCAACCCTACATCCGCAAGAAATGGGACATGCACTAGCACAATCTCAGAAAGCTCATGGGTTGCCTCGATGGCGGGTACACCGAATGCTGAGTTGATGGAATTAATTGCAGCATAGGTTGCATTGATGACGGAGGGTGTTTCGAAGCATTTTTTCGTACCGTTGGGGCTTTGTAGAGTCATCGACCAAATATTGCCGGTTTTGCCCGCAGCCAGCAAATTCGTTCCATACTCGGTGGAAACACTGCTTTCGGATAGGGCCGAAGTGTATCGTTTGCGTAAAAGCAGCGGATCAAACGAAAGTTCGTCAGCTTCAAAAAGGGCCTCAATTCGGTCACGAGAGAATAAGTCTGAACGCTCCACTTGTCGGTGTTGAATGCCAACCTTACGACAAAAACGCGCGAATTGTTGTGCATCGGTTAGGGATCCGTAGCGGTCAATCGCATAATACGCCTTGAACTGTCCGTTAATAATGTCGCGTTGTTCCCGTATGAACCTTTCACGATGATCCAGAGCCATAAGTGCAGTCTTGATGCTACGGGGATAGTGATGGCCCGAGTGGACGCGCGCTTGATTAACAAGGCTTGCCTTTGCCCACGCCGCATCACGTTCTTCTCGCTCGACCAGTAGTACGCGTTTGCCTTTACGAGAGAAGTGAAGCGCGGTGTGAGTGCCAAATAGGCCCGCACCAAAAACGATAAGATCGAACTTTTTGATCATAGCGTTACGCTATTTTCGGTTTGTACTTTATCAAGCAAGAGCTTAGTTGGTTTAAGGGTCTCAGTTGACGCCGAACGCGCCCATTCCCAGCAGGCAAGTGATGCTTTCAATTGATCAGGGTTACGTGGACCTACGATGCATCCATTTAGTCGTGGCGAGCAAAGCACCCGGATCAACGCAAGATCGGCCAGATCGCGCGGAAATACCTCACCCGCGCGGTCGAGATTTGCCAATCGTGACCGCAATTTAGCAGCGATGTTTGGTTCACTTAGTCCACGAAGACTAAGGGAGCTATCATACGTTTTAGTTTGGGATGACTTCACACCGCCCATGTTTATTCCATAAGCAATGTAGTGTGCATTTGCCAGGTGTGTTGCATAACTGTCGTAAGCTTCGCGCGTTTGTATGTTGTCCTTTACCTGAATCCACCAGCGTTCATTGAGATCCGGCGCTGCAGTGACGTAGCACTTAGGATTGCGAATTCCAGATAGCCCTATTCGCAGTTCACCATCATCCAGGTCTTGCATTCGACCGATTGTCTCAGCGATTGCTTTTGAATTGTCTCGATTGTCCCAGTGAATGCAAATCCCGCCAAGCGCCGAGTCGTATTTTTGGATTGCAAGTTCATGTGCAAGCGTCACTGCAGAGCCGTCAAGCATGTTCTCAGATCCGCCTGAGTTATCCAGAGCTCCTATTTTACACATAACGCGCAGTGGGGAGC
>JBCDFK010000337.1:0-3634 GCA_039178065.1 Pseudomonadota bacterium
GCCAAAGTTCTTCGCGCGATCCTCCGGCGATGAAATGTCGGCGATATAAGCATTGGCGGTAGATATCGTGGCGCCAAATATGCCGCCAACGAGACGCGCAATTGCGAGCACAAATATTGACGGCGCCAGTGCGGTTAACAAATAGTCCAGGGAAAGTCCGGCCAGCGAGATCAATAAGATTGGACGACGACCATATTTGTCCGAAAGCATGCCAATAAAAGGCGAAAAGAAGAACTGTCCCAGCGCAAACAATATGCCGACGATGGCGTAGGTGCTTGCTGCCTCTGAGATCGAGCCTGACCCCATGGATTGCACGAGCTTGGGCAGCACCGGCCAAGCAATACCCACGCCGATCATATTGATCAGAATTGTCGTGAGTATGAAAAAGAATGCGCGCTTTCTGGTTGCCGGCGATATTGTGCCTGGATCAGTGTTGCCGGTCAATTTGGTCTATTAACCCTCGTGATCTTCGGCGATTGGTTTCTGGTAGGTGAAGCCCATATCCCATGGAAAATAAATCCAAGTATCTTGGCTGACTTCAGTTATGAATGTATCGACCAAAGGCATGCCTTTCGGCTTAGCATATACCGTCGCAAAATGGGCCTTCGGCATCATTGCACGCACCAATCCAGCTGTTTTGCCAGTGTCGGTCAAATCATCAATGATAAGAATGCCTTCGCCTTCTTTTTCCATGAGTTCGGGCGAGACTTCTTTCAGCACATAAATATCACCCTGATTGGCGTAGTCATGATAGCTGGCCACAGACACCGTCTCGATGACGCGAATGCCCAACTCTCGGCTGATAATCGCCGCTGGAACCAAACCACCACGTGTTATGCACACAATGGCTTTCCAATCCTTTTGCACTGAAGATACGCGCCATGCCAGCGCACGTGCATCTCGGTGAAATTGGTCCCATGAGACGGGAAATGCTTTATCGGGTAGCGACATGTGCGAACTCCAATTCTGTCTGAAGTCCGCTTAGCCGGAAACAAGACGCGGTGCAACGTGATCGGCAGGCAACAACAGAAAAGCCGACTCAGAGGCCGGCTTTTCCTTACAATTGCTGCGATAACGGTTCTTCAGAAACTCTATGCCGCTTTGCGCCCGTGTTTTGATTTTTCACCTGCAATCGGCGCCGTTGTCGGTTGGCTTGCAACAGCGGGCGCACCAAACAACGGATTTATTGGAACCTCATGCTCGGCAACAGCTTGGAGAACCTCTTCAAAGCTCCAATCCGCAAGCGGATCGATTTCGAGCATTGAGCGATCAGCGTGCCATGTAACAAGCGGCTGGCTTCGGTCTGCATTTACAACGTGTTGGCTTCTGCCACTAATCCACACCGCTCCACCATTTTCCGCGCCCGATTTGATTGAAGTGTCGTAACGCTCTTGAGTGATGGCGCGCAACGTTTGGGCATAATCCAAAAGCGGGCCTGAAAGGTGAGTAGCAATTTCTATATCGACATCGCCTTCAATGATCGCCCAAGTGATCAACTGGTCTTCCGTGCCAAACGATGTTGTGAAAACGAGATCTGGAAATTTCTTCGCAATCAATGCAATGCGTTGCGGAAGTTCAAGCGGACGAAGCGCTTCGTTGAATTCTGCAATTGATTTCTTATCCATAATGACATCCCTTTCGAACATTGAGGGATAATGCTCTAAAAATGAGACTTTCTGAAGAAACCAAAATCTAAGTTTGTGTCACTGTTGGGTATGAAAGTGCGTTATTAATTGCTGTGCGCACGCCTATTGTTTGTTAGCCAAAATTGCCAGCATCGCCTCAACATCCGCATAGGCTTTTTCTATCGCTGCTTCATCAGCGCCACGAATCACAATGTCTGTCGAGAACTTCTCGCCCTCAAACTTGGGGTAGGAGCCAATGATTGTATCTGGATTGTCATCTTGGACTTTGCCAAGTGGTACTCCAATTGTACCTTCGCCATAAGGACACTTGATGGTTTTTGAGGACAGTTTGCGGCCAGTACGCAATGTGCCAGCGACATTGTCTAGCATGGCTTCAAAAATGCGCGGCACACCCGCCATAACGTGAACATTGCCCACCAAGAAGCCAGGTGCCTTGGAGATTGGATTATCGATAAGTCCTGCGCCTTCCGGAATTCGGGCCATACGTTTACGTGCATCTGTGAACTCCACGCCTTTGGCTTCGTAATGCGTTGCCAACACTTCGAGTGCGCGTTCGTCATGATCGCAGGGTAGGCCAAAAGCCTTTGAAACGGAATCGGCCGTGATGTCATCATGGGTAGGGCCGATGCCGCCTGATGTGAACACATAGGTGTTTCGGGCGCGTAGTTCGTTGACAGCTTCGATGATGGCGTTCTCATCATCCGCAACAAAGCGCACTTCAACCAAATCTACGCCAATCGCTGTCATCACACTGGCAAGGTGGGCCGCATTGGTGTCGCGCGTGCGACCAGACAATATCTCGTCACCGATCACAACCATTGCTGCAGTGATGATCTCGGATGTATTTGTCTGTTCGCTATTCATGTTTTGACGATGCTTTAGAGTGCAATGCACAAACTATATCGTGCATTTAAGCGATTTTACAATGATGAGTTGGCAATTGCGGCACTTGTCGATCCAGTAACAAATTTTGTCACAAAATTTACAACTTCACAAATGATGGATTGGTGGTGTCACGCTTTGACTCTTCTTTTTTGCACCAGATGCTGAATTTTCTGGCGCTTTTTGCAGTGCACACACTAGTGATTGTGCAAGCGCACAGTCAAGTTTACTGATTGTGACAAGTTTAAATCGCTAAGTTCCTTCGAATTGACGCAGTCAAAAATTTGAAGACTTGGCAAACAAGGCGCACTGAGAAAGGCGAAGACCATGACGAACACTGCACAGATTGAGGCAGCAAAAGCTACCATCGAGAAAAACGGCCCATCATGGAGCGGCATCGATGCAGAATCAGTGGCACGCATGCGTGCACAGAACCAATTTAAAACGGGTCTGGATATTGCGCGCTATACAGCAAAGATTATGCGCGAAGACATGGCTGCATATGATCAAGATCCGGCCAATTACACGCAGTCGCTTGGTTGCTGGCACGGCTTTATTGGTCAGCAAAAAATGATTTCAATTAAGAAGCATTTCGGCTCGACCAAAGGAAGATATCTGTATCTTTCCGGTTGGATGGTTGCAGCACTTCGCTCAGAATTCGGCCCACTGCCTGACCAGTCTATGCATGAAAAGACGTCTGTTCCGGCATTGATCGAAGAGCTTTACACATTCCTTCGTCAAGCAGATGCACGCGAGTTGGGCGGTTTGTTCCGCGACCTAGACAGCGCACGTGAAGCTGGTGATGAAGTCAAAGCTGCGGCGATCCAAAAAGAGATCGACGAGCATCAAACCCACGTCGTGCCGATTATAGCGGACATTGATGCAGGTTTCGGCAATGCTGAAGCGACGTATCTTTTGGCTAAGAAAATGATTGAAGCAGGTGCTTGCGCGCTTCAAATCGAAAACCAGGTGTCCGATGAGAAACAGTGCGGCCACCAAGACGGCAAGGTCACCGTTCCGCACGAAGACTTCATACAGAAGATCCGCGCCTGCCGTCACGCTTTCCTCGAACTGGGTGTGGACGATGGCATCATCGTCGCGCGGAC
>JBCDFK010000338.1:0-3627 GCA_039178065.1 Pseudomonadota bacterium
ATCAGGATTTTCTGCCGGAGTGGGAGCGCGGTTTGACGAGACTAGCTTTGACGTGCGCCGCGCAGAGCTCTCCGCATCTTATGAAAGCGACGTATTTGGTGTTTCTACAAATTATGCATTTGTCGACGCACATCCTGAATTTGGTTTCTTGACGGACCGCCATGAGGTTACAACCGCGGGTTCGGTCCGGTTTTACGATAATTGGAGCGTTTTTGGCTCTTCTACATATGACATTACGAATAAGGAATTGGATAAATACACCGTTGGTGTTTCCTATTATTGCGATTGTTTCCTTGTGCGGGCATCCTACACTGAAGATAAAGACAATAGCGGTGCAATTGAGCGTAACTATAAATTGTTCGTATCACTGCGGACCTTGGGAGACTTTGGCACTGACTCCGATGAGTTTGGCAAGTAACGGGATATAGTCATTGTTTGGCCAAACATTTCGCTACTGTTGCGGTTGGGCAAGTGGGTAGATAGTACTGATTTCAGACGACAAAGACCCCAGAATATTTAGGTGGATATAAACATGCGCAAACTTTCTGTGATTTCGACGTCAATTATCGCGCTGACTTTAGCTGCAACTCCTCTGTCGATTGAGGGAGACATTGGTTCACAATTCACAGCTTCTACGGCGCATGCCTCAGAGATTAAAGTCGTCGTAAACGATGAAGTTGTCACCAGCTATGCAATAGCGCGTCGAACGGCGTTCCTGAAATTGCAGCGACGCAAAGGCAATTTGCGCAGCATCGCGACTGAAGAACTAACCGAAGAAGCACTTAAGCGCGACGCTATTCGCAGAGCAGGGTTCCGAATTCCTGAAAGCCAGGTCGATTCGGCTTTTGCCAATTTTGCTAGAAATAACAAGCTCTCACCTAGTCAGCTTAGGGATATCCTGGGTCAAGCTGGCGTAACAACAGCCCATTTTAAAGAGTTTATTCGCGTACAAATTGGATGGTCACAGACACTGAGAGCTCGTTCGCAAGGCCAAAACCAACTGATGAGTGAACAGGACGTCGTAGCAAAAATGCTTGAAAATGGCGGACAGAAACCAACCTCGACTGAATATTTGCTACAGCAGGTGATATTCGTCGTGCCAGAAAATAAGCGCGGCAGCCAATTGAAAGCTCGACGAAACGAAGCCAACAATATGCGTGGGCGTGTTAACGGATGCGATGGTACAAAAACGCTGGCAGCCCAAGTACGCGATGTTACCGTACGCGACCTTGGTCGCGTGCTGGAACTCGAGCTACCAACCCGTTGGGAAAAGGACATCAAAGGTCTTCAGGAAGGTCAAACCACGCGAACCAAAGACACTGAACGTGGCGTTGAATTTTTGGTTGTTTGTCGCGCGCGAACCGTTTCAGATGACCGTGTTGCGCAACTTCAGTTCTCAACGGATGCATTGGAAGACACGGGTGGCGATCTCGGCGCTCAATATCTGGAAGAGCTGCGCAAAAGCGCAAATATTCAGCGTCGCTGACGGCCATTGGCACTGCAAATGAACCAACCGATAAACGCATCGGACAATACCGACGCGGCACCAATACTACCGCTTGCAGTTAGTTGTGGTGATCCCAACGGTATTGGAGCTGATATACTCTTAATGGCTTGGGACAAGCGTGAAGCGCTTAATTTGCCGCCATTTTATGTTTTCGGCCATCTAGCTCATTTGCAAAAGCGCGCTGACATGCTTGGAATGAGCGCTTTGATAAAAGCAGCGGAGCCAGAGGAGGCTTGCTCGGTTTTTCAATCTGCGTTGCCAGTGTCTGAACTGGTTCATGGATTTATGGACAAGCCGGGCGTGCCACTGGCTGTAAACGCCGCTGGCGTAATTGAAGCAATTGAACGCTCTGTCAGCGATACAATGGAAAATCGAGCTGCCGCAGTTGTAACGGCACCTATTGCTAAGAAGCCACTTTATGATGCCGGTTTTCCGCATCCTGGTCACACCGAATTTTTGGCCAAACTAGCAGAGCGCCATACGGGACATCCCTCAAAGCCTGTTATGATGCTCTCAGGGCCAAAACTACGTTCTATTCCCGTTACAATCCATATCGCGTTGCATGAGGTCTCAGCAGCTCTAACGACCAAGGACATCGTGGAAACATCTTTGATTGCAAACCAAGATCTGAAATCCAGGTTTGGAATTGCAAGTCCTCGGCTGGCAATTGCTGGTCTAAATCCTCACGCTGGAGAAGATGGCGCGATGGGTCGCGAAGACATTGATGTAATTGTGCCAGCCATTGCAGCGTTGAAAAAACTAGGGGTTGATGCCCGTGGGCCCCTGCCCGCCGACACAATGTTTCATGATGCCGCTCGCGACAGCTACGATGTGGCTATATGCATGTATCACGATCAAGCATTAATTCCCGCAAAGGCTCTGAGCTTTGACGACGCCGTCAATGTAACGCTCGGCCTTCCATTTATACGCACCTCACCCGATCACGGGACTGCATATGACATTGCAGGTACCGGCAAAGCGAAACCTGATAGTTTTATAGCCGCCCTAAAGCTGGCTGCTCAAATGGCTCAGTATGACTGACGGAGCATTAGCAATCGACGGTCTGCCACCGCTTAGGCAAGTGATTGAAGCGCATGATTTAGCGACTAAAAAAGCGCTGGGCCAAAACTTTTTGCTTGATCTCAATTTGACCGGTCGCATTGCGCGTACCGCAGGCAATCTGCAAGAAACAACGGTGATCGAAGTTGGCCCGGGTCCCGGCGGTTTGACGCGCGCACTCCTAATGCATGAAGCCAAACATGTCATAGCCATAGAACGCGATCCAAGGTGCCTGCCTATCCTCGCCGGAATTCAAGCGCACTATCCCGGTCGGCTAACGGTTATAGAAGGTGACGCGCTTGATGTTGATTTAGCAGAGCTGAGCGATGGTCCAACCGCAATTGTCGCCAACTTACCCTATAATGTGGGCACTCAACTATTGATCAATTGGCTTAGCGTAAAAGAGTGGCCGCCATTTTATCATTCAATGACACTGATGTTTCAGCGCGAAGTGGCAGAGCGTATCGTGGCCACTGCAGACGACAAGCATTTTGGACGGCTGAGTGTCTTGGCGGGCTGGCGTTCGGTTGCGACTATTGCATTTGACGTGCCACCGCAGGCATTTTGGCCTCCGCCAAAAGTTACTTCTTCGATTGTTCAAATATGCCCGCGAGAGAGGCCTATTGAATGTGATGCTGCGGCCTTGGAGCTAGTTGCAAAACATGCATTTGGTCAAAGACGCAAAATGCTTCGGCAGAGCCTTAAATCGATTGGCGGAGCAGAGTTGCTTGCAAATGTGGGCATTGACGAAACCCGGCGCGCTGAAACACTGTCGGTTGAAGAGTTTTGCACACTTGCAAACGCCTTCAAAGAAGCCCGCTAAAACTGGTAGATATCAAATCTGCTCTTCATTTAAGCCTTGAACGAATTCGAATATTCCTGGTCTACGGTTACGACGTAAGCGTTCAGCCTTTACAATCGTGCGTACATCTTCATATGCGGCATTCAAATCATGATTGACCACCACGAAATCATAGTCTCGCCAATGTTCAATCTCCTGAATTGCGTTCTTTAAGCGTTTGGCAATGACATCGTGGTCGTCTTCAGCCCGGCGGTGTAAT
>JBCDFK010000339.1:0-3609 GCA_039178065.1 Pseudomonadota bacterium
CAATGTTGAACCAAGTGTTGTAGCACCTGTGATGATCGCAACAGCGATAAGTGCAGCAATAAGACCGTATTCGATAGCAGTCGCGCCTGATTCGTCATTCATAAAACGTGCAAACATAATGAGCTCCTTACTCGTTGATTTAACAGCACACCGTCAGCCATTATGGTTTGGTTGCTGATCGGATGAGCCCAAAATAACGGCCCCCTCTTGCCATCCACTTAAAGAATACAGTTGCTAAAAGCTTAATCCACGTAACCATGCCGTATGGTAAATAATCGATGATTTTTTTGCAGAAGGCGTCATGGTTAATTGTTCCTTCAGGTTTCGGCGCGATAGTGCCCAAAGTTCGTTTTATGGAGTGATCCCTATGGTATCGCGTTTTAGCCTTATATGTGCGGCCGCTTTGGCGGCAGTGTTTGTAACTAACCCAGCTCAATCTGTCGCTCAGGCCGCAGAAGCGGGAATAAAAGTTATTCTGAACAACGCCAAAGTGGTCAAACTTTCTCGCCCAGCCACAACCGTCATTATTGGTAATCCTGAAATTGCCGATGCAACGGTGCAAGATTCTCAAACATTGGTTTTGACCGGTCGCGGGTTTGGGCGCACTAATCTGGTAATTCTAGATGCGACAGGCACTCCGATATTGGACGAGCAGGTTGCGGTTGCTCGCGATTCTGGATCCACGCTTAGAGTATACCGCCGCGCCGCCATTGAGAATTTGTCTTGCGAGCCGGAATGCGAAGGAGCTTACTTAACAGAAGCAGAAACGCAGGCGATTGCTGCTACAAATATTGCAAATAATGCCGGTGAAGCCGAAGACTAAGCCAATCCAATAGGTCAATCACAACTTCATAGTTAAATAAGATGCCGCAAACGTGCCAAATTGGTTCATTTGCGGCATTTTATTTTTTTGTACAAGAACTTGTAAATTAGTTTGTTGTAAATCTGGCACCTGATGTATAGCGAGTAGGAGTTACATCTGTGCGCAATAGAAGCAAGAAACGATGGTTGAAGTCTCCGATCCGTCGCTTGGGCAGGGATGAAAACGGGGCTACGGCAATCGAATTTTCGATTCTGGCCATACCATTCATCATGATTGTATTCGCGGTGTTGGAAACGTCTCTTTCGTTTACAGCGCAGGAAGTTATTTCAAACTCTGTTGATAAGATATCTCGGCAGATTCGCACCGGCCAAATCGACGCAACAACAACGACCTCAGCTCAGTTCCGTCAACTTATATGCGACGATATAAAGTTACTCGTTGACGACACCTGTCCGGAGCTGGAGTTCGATTTAAAGTCCTATGCAAGTTTTGCGGCCGTTCCAAAGACAATCCCGATGTCATCGCCAACGGTTTTAAACACGACAGGCTTTACCTATGCGCCCGGCGGTAGTGAGACAATAAACCATCTACGCGTCTTTTATCGCTGGCCGGTTATCACAGACATTATGAAGCAGCATCTGGCAGGATTAGAGGACAACAAGACCCTTCTTTTCTCATCAGCCACTTGGCAGAACGAACCATTTTGAGCCTTGACGGCAATTTGAACGGAAAGAAATTTCTATGAGCGATCCGAACAAAAACAAGAGTAAAAATGGCATACTTCGCAGGTTCAAGCGAAACGGCGAAGGAATCGCGGCAGTAGAGTTTGCACTCATTGTTCCGCTTCTTCTTGCCATGTATTTGGGTACCATTGAGGTCTCAAATGGTATCACCGTCAACAAGCGCACTGCTCGCGTCGCGAGCACCGTTGCTGATTTGGTGACACAGCAACCCAGTGTTTCAAAAGCCAGCCTGGAAGACATTTTGGAAATCGGCGCCGCAATCATGTTTCCATACAACACAACGCTCCCGGTTATTACGGTCACCGGCATTGATGTTGACGATGACTACCCGGATGGCGGCAAAATCATATGGTCTCGTCGATACAACAAAGGCACATTTAATGGCGGCTTAGGCTCAGGTCTGAACACAGACATCGAGGTGCCAACAAGATTGCGCATTGACGATACATTCCTTGTTAAAGTGACCGCTGAGATTGAGTATCGACCAATCGTAACTTGGATTATTGGCGAAAAAACTGATGGCTCTGGCAACTCCTACACAGCGTTGGATATGTCTGAGGAATATTACCTCAGACCTCGTCTTTCAGATGAGGTTCTGTGCACCGACTGCTAAAGTAGATAGCAAATTTACTTAAGCTGAATTTTGATTCACACGCCGCCGTTTCTGGAAGGAACTGGCGGCGTTATCATTGGCGGGTCGCTCTAGGACAGGCTAAATTCAATTTTCAGCCGCGTCACGCGCTATGCTGCGAATGAGTGAATATGCTGAAACATAGTCTTTGGCAGTTACAGACTTTAGTCCGCCGGATAAATCCGGTGAAATGGTTTGATACACAAGGGGCGATGTTTGATGAAGACTTTCTAACATACTCCTTAGCGCTGTTGCGGCTTCAGACGGCACAGTTTTATTGATAATGTGCGGTCCATATCGAATTGGTTCAGATGCCCAAACGACGTTGGTACTCAGTTCAGGGTACCGTTCAAGTTTTTTCGATAGACTAGTTTCAAAAACCTTGTCTGAATCGGGATCGACTTGGTCCCAACCAAAAAATCCGGCAACTTCACCGTTTGCGAGTGCTTCAACTGCTTGTTCGACACTATCAAGCTCAACAAGTTCAAAGTCCGCATTGCGTAATCGAGTGCCATCAAGGCTAAACTGCGCTGTTGGCAGAATTGACCCCGTGAGCGAACTTTCTGGTCCAATAGCCAATCGTTTACCTGCCAAATCTTGCAACGATGCGACTTCTTTAGCATCAACAATCAAAACCGACCGGGTAGCTGTCGCGCCTTCTGCACTGCTGGGTGCTGCAATTGGCAACGCACAGTCACAGGTGAGATCTAATGTCACAAAGCCGAGCGAAGATAGAATTGCATACTCGATGCGCGAAGACGCGGCCGCATCAATAAGCGATGATGCATCACGGGCCTGGAAAATTTCGACGGGCATCGCGAGCGCCCGGCTTGCTTGGGCGCGGAACCCCTCCAGCGCCCCCTCTTTAAAAGGTTCGCCATCTTTTGTAGCGATACCAATGCGGAACACACCCATGTCTTTTCGCCAATCGGCATATGCCGGCTGTAATGCAAACATTGATTGGGCACTTACAAAAAGTGTTGCGGCAATTATTGAACTGAATTGCGCTTTCACAATCAGGCGAGACACTTTAATCATAGCTGAACCGATACTAGATTGAGTTGACGAATGACACATACCACTGCGCTGCTCAATAGACCCTTAATATCGAGCGATAGCGTTTGTTGAGGAACCTAATATGGCCCGCGCATTTTTACTTGTTTTGGACTCAGTCGGCGTTGGCGGCGCAAATGATGCGGAGCGTTTTGATGATGCAGGTTCAAATACGGTTGGTCATATCATCGAAGAAGCAGAAGCTGGCAAGGCAGACAAATCGGGGCTGCGCAGCGGGGCGCTGAATTGCCCCAATCTTGCTAGTTTGGGTTTTTTCCATGCTCTAAAGCTCGCCAGCAATCATACACTTGCAGATCGTTACATGCCGGACGCAGTTGAAGGATTTTGGGGTGCCAGCG
>JBCDFK010000340.1:0-3606 GCA_039178065.1 Pseudomonadota bacterium
GGTGAATGCCGAAGGTGACAAACGCGTCAAGGATCGTCCACCCAATGACCAGAACCATCAGTATAGACAGGGCGCGCGTCATTTGCCGGACAACGACGTTTGCAACGCGAATTACAGGATCTTCGTGATCGGGATCCAGCTCTACGTGTAGGTCATGATCATCATTGGCCATATTGTGTTCCGTTGCTCAAATACTGAAGAGCCTAACGGGTATCAGCTTTAACCAGTTCATGAGCAAAAGCCATGCTTGCGAACAATTGCAGTGGTCGAACACCACAAGGGCCTAAAGAACCGAATAATCAATTCTCTGCAGTTCGAGATCACTGATCCGGGTTTTGATTTTCTCCTGCTCCCTTAGGAGCTGACGGCGTTCTTGTGCCTGTTCCTCTGTTTGCGGCGTTCCTAGAAAAAACAACTTGGTATCGATATCGCTTGAGCGTGTTCGAAGGCTACTTATCTCCCGGCCAAGCGCATGGTACTTGAGACCCTTCGCGTTTGCGCGATTGAGTTCGGTGACTACGGATCCGCTGCAAACATTGGATAGTTCTGTTCCATCGCGTCCGATAGAATATGCGTTCTGCGGCGTGCAGTATTGTTGCAGTCCGCGCGTACGGCCTGCGATCCATGCTGTAGTATCCGGTGTGATACCCACCTTGGCACAGGCTTCTTGATGACGGGAGACATAGGCTTCAGATCTTCCGGCCTTACCGTCAGCAAATCCGATGTTGGACCAGTCGCCAGCCTGGCATTGTTCCGGAGAAACTGAATCTATGGGGCCACATGCTACCAATCCAACAAAACCGAATGCCCAGAAAAATCTCAAACGCAAAACCATAACTCATTCGTCCCACTCTTTTCTTCGATTATGCTATATCATCACAAAGAAATTGTCAGACTAGTTTTGCTGCATCGGGAACTAACAAATGAATGCGTCTATACAAGCTATTTCGACGTGTCTATCTAAGTATGTAACCTTTAGCGGTCGCGCACGACGCCCGGAATACTGGTGGTTTTTCCTTTTCGTTGTGATCGGCGGCGTGGTTTTTTCTGTGCTGGACAGTGTATTCTTTGGCGGCCAGTCCGAAGATGGAATTGTTAGTCAGCCGCTGTATAGCCTGTTCTCGATCTTGGTCTTCCTACCCTTGCTCGCGGCGGGGTGGCGTCGCTTGCATGATACAGGTCGTCCAGGTTGGTATTTGTTGCTACCATTGGCCGTATCGTTGGCAATGACCGTCGGATTGCTACTGAGTATTTTTGCGTTTTCTGCGACAGGGAATGCAAGCGGCGATCCTAATGAGTTAGGGGCATCTGTAGCAATCTTGGGGCTAGGTGGCATGGCAGCTGCATTTATAGTGCAATTGGTAGTGGCAATTCTGATGATCTATTGGCTCAGCCGCCCAACGCAGCAAGAAGAAAACCGCTATGGACCAGTACCCTTGGAGCCATAGATGGGCTCAGAACCGATCTTGGGGCCGGAGAGTACTGCGACTATCAGGAAGTAAACACAAGCAAGGTCTTTCAACATGTCCCAATCAGAGAAACGCGTTTGCTTTGACTTCGAGATCGATTTTTCTAACGGTGGCGGTCTTCAAGGTCAGGGATTCAGACTCGACATCGAAGGCGACGACATCAGCAAAAAAGATCTCGCAGACTACATTGTGCGCGATATGCGCCTGCTGATGGTGGGGGACGTTCGCATCCTCAATAAAGAGATTATACGGGAACCCCACAAACGTAATCGAAGCTCGTAACACCGAATCGGCCTCTCGTGCAGATTACAGCGTCGGTTGGTATGGGATCGCTTCGGACATCGATGTCGTTGCAGCACAGGTTCCTGCCCAAACCGAGCTTACAAGTCGTTCTCGGGCATTGAATCCATCCAGTCATAAACGGGTATATTTCATTGCCGAAACAACTATTACGTTGAGTCAATTCTTACCGTTCTGTAGACAGCTAAGGCGGCGTGCCGAAGGAGGTTTCACGGTTTCTCGAGGGGGTACGAGTTTGGTGCGCCGCGCCACGACTACCGTTTGGTAAACGCTACATTTCTCCGGCTTTGGCTTAAAGGCACTCTAACCTGGCTCCTTTATATAGCGATTGACGAAGGTCCTACACATCAACTTTACTTATTCGAACTTGCGCTTCGACAACTCTGTTTTTTGCTTTCGTTTCCGTTGCAAACAACCCAAACACGCGTATCGAAGGACAAATGCTGAAACGCAAACACCAAGCAAGATATTGTCGAAGAGATGGTGTCAAATGGTAGATCGAATAATTGGGTATGTATCCACAGGTTCGGCGCTCGCGGCAGTGATGTTTGCCGCCAGCATGCTCGACGGATTGGCAGGCGCGCCGCGATACTTCTACGAATACTATGCTCTAGCAGCGTTTGTTGGGGCCATCATTCTACATCTCGCATGTGCTTTTCAGTACGATGGCTGGTGGGTGGGAACAGGGGTCTCGTTGTTCTGTGTCGCTTTCTCCTATGGCATCACAATTTTGCTAATAGACCAACCCTACAGGGCGGTTGCAATTGCATCCGGCGCCGGTGTGGCCGCGATGGTGGTTCCTTCAATCAGAAAACTACACGTTCGCTCACTAAGCTACATTCGGGGTGTGGCTGCTATCGGTATCTTTTTCGCACTGTTCGTGGCGTATATGTCGTACCGGTTTCTGGTGTATATGCCACAGGACTCAATTGACGAGTGGCGGTTCATTGCCCTCGCCATTTGTTTGCTCACTTTATCTGGAGTCTGGCCTCTGGGACGCATTGTCTCAAAACGTTAACAGATCTGAGGCCTAAAACTGAATTCAAGCACTTAATGCCCGGATGATCCAAGAGGTTCCATCCCGAAGGCTTTTTACGTTCACATGTTTTTCGGCCCTTCCCACCGGCGGTTCTTCGGAAAGAGGACATCACTCAGCCGTTTCAGATTTCCGCATAATGCTATGAAACTAACATCGCGGCACTAGAATAAAGTCGTTTGGATACTCAGAAAAGTCACTGAACGCTCCTAGGATTGACCCGTTACCCTTGAAGCGCTGCACTGCAGCGTGGCAATTTTTTGGAGTTTATCTATGGCAATGCGATTGACAGCGCCTTTGGGCGGCGCAGTGACACAAGCTTTTGAATTCTGGACGAACTGGTTTGAAAATGTGAGCCAGTTGGGTCTGATCAACATTGACCTGGGCCGGACGGAAAAGCCGGAGCTCGAGCGGCGCATCTTGCGCGATGTCGGTAGCTATGGGCGGCAAATCGGGCGGATGTCCGAAGCGCTTGAAGTGGTGATTGAGCAGGCTCATCTAGACCGCAGCAAGCTCACTGATGCGCAAATCGCTGCACTTCATGATTTCCGTGAGATGGTCGAAGAAGTAAAACGCTGCAAACAGAAATAGCGTGAAGTTTGCGCCGGATTTCCCCCAAATACACGACTGACCCGCTTCGACAAGTTCAGCTTGAATTCCGGACCTTGCCGCCCAACAATTCGCTGCGCTTCCGCTATCCACAGGCAACGTGCGCTACGGAGGCCTAAAGCGTTTCGAGCAAAGTTTGAATCGTCAGGATTCCCTTGAGGCTTGATTTGTGATTCACCCTTTATGGGAGGA
>JBCDFK010000341.1:0-3582 GCA_039178065.1 Pseudomonadota bacterium
AAAGCTTTCTAGCGGCATACGCACATCAGCCATTTCCATAATGTTGGATGTATTGCCCGCGGCCACAACGCCAACTTTTTTAGCACCGATGAAACCGCGCGATGTTTCAACGCCGGCCACTTGACCATTGCTACCACGGCGAATGCCTTTGACTTCGCAATTCTGGATAACATGCACGCCGCGTGCAGAAGCTGCACGGGCATAACCCCAGGCAACGGCATCATGTCGTGCGGTACCACCACATCGTTGCAGCGCTGCACCCATCACCGGGTAACGCGCATTTTTTGAAATGCTGAGTGGAGGGCAAAAAGCCTTAGCTTGCTCTGGTGTCAACCATTCATTGTCGACACCGTTCAGGCGATTGGCATGAACGTGGCGTTTCGCCGATTGAACATCGTGCACATTATGCGCCATCATCATCACACCGCGTTGCGAGAACATCACATTATAGTTGAGATCCTGCGACAGGCCTTCCCAAAGATTGACAGCGTGATTGTATAGCCCCGCTGACTCGTCAAAAAGATAGTTGGAACGGATAATTGTTGTATTTCGGCCCGTGTTGCCGCCGCCAAGCCAGCCCTTTTCAAGTACCGCAACATTGGTAATGCCATGTTCTTTGGCCAAGTAATAGGCGGTCGCCAAGCCGTGACCACCAGCGCCGACTATGATCACATCATATTCAGATTTGGGCTCCGGATTGGTCCATTGTTGATCCCATCCCTTGTGAGCGCGCATGGCCTCGCGGGCAACGGCAAATCCTGAAAATCGGCGCATGGCAATCTATCCAATTTATTGCGATGAAAACATTGAAAATAAATTTGCACAGCCCGCTTCACTTCACCAGTCAATTTGCGGCAAACATCGGCGTTTATTTGCGCCAAAACGGTTGCTGACACTGGACTTTCAAAACAATTGCTGTTATCTCCACCTCAATCGCTCGGCCAATGGCTTTGCGAGCAATATCGTTTATCCTATGAATATTGCTGTTTAAGCAGCTTCTTTTTGCAGGAAAGCAATGATTTTGCCCGCTTATTGACCGACAATCATTTGAATTGAACCTATAAGGAATGGGATCACCGTGCAGGTACTAGTCCGCGACAACAATGTTGACCAAGCGCTTCGTGTGCTAAAAAAGAAATTGCAACGCGAAGGCGTATTTCGCGAAATGAAATTGCGTGGCCATTACGAAAAGCCATCTGAAAAACGTGCACGCGAAAAGGCTGAAGCAGTTCGCCGCACACGCAAATTGGCGCGCAAACGTGCGCAGCGCGAAGGGCTATTGGGCGGTCGTCAACAAGCTGCTCGCTAAATCCAAGCAAACGCTTTGATTTAATGCCGCGTTTTTGACGTTTTTAGAATTCAAAAGTGGTGCGCCCATTTGGACGCACCACTTTTCGTTTGTTTAAACCTGCATTCAGTGGTCAATTGGGAACGATGTTCGAGGGGAAATGGATGATTTCGTTGTCTTTTAGACCAATGCTATCAGTCTCATCGCAGTCTATGCGCTACCGCAGCCACTGCGCTGTCATTGCAATTGGCTTGCTGGCACTTGCTGGCTGCACATCTTCAGATTCCATTCCAACACAAATCGCAACCATTGAAACTGCTCAAGGCAGCGCGGAAAACATCGCGGCCTTGACCGCAGTCATTCGTGCCAATCCAAATGATCCAGCTGGCTATAATGTACGCGGCTCGGCTTTTGGCAGGTCTGGTAACTACAAAGATGCTTTGCGCGATTTCGATACGGCCATAAAACTCAATCCACGCTATTTCGAGGCTTACAATAACCGCGCGCTCATTCACCGCTTTACAGGCGAATTAACGGCAGCCGCAAACGACTACAACCGTGCCATCCAAATCAATCGCCGTTACGACAAAGCCTATGTAGGTCGGGGCGAATTATATCGGCGCGCAGGTCGCGAAAACGAAGCCTTCAACGATTTCCAACGTGCCATTCAACTCGATACGACGGATCCACGCGCCTATCATCGCAGAGGCTTGATCTATCAAGGTCGCAACCAACATGATTTTGCTATCGACGATTTTTCAACGGCGATATCTTTGTCACCCAATGCTCCTGAACCCTATAATGGTCGCGCCATTTCTTATATTGCCATCAACCAGATCGATAATGCATTCGATGATGTCAATTTCGCTTTGGGGCTTGATGATAGCAATGCAGAAAGTTGGGCCAATCAGGGATTGATTTGGGAGCAAAAAGGCGAAGTGGAAAAAGCGCGCAAATCATACAAGCGCGCACTTCAACTCAATGCGCGCTTTGAGCCCGCAAGCGCCGGCCTGGCGCGGATAGGCAGCTAAAGAAGTTTAATTTTAAAGAGTCACACAAGCGCCAGTCAAAAGACCAGCGCTTTTCGGGATGCGACCAAATTTCAGATTACAAGATGAATTTGGAAGCCACGCACACGATGATGGCCATAAGTGTGCCACCAATAAGTCCAAAGCCCGCAAAGAAGCCAAACGCCATGCCGACCAAAATAGCGACACTAATGATAGTCAGCCATTTAGTGCCGATCATGAACATGTCGTATGTGCGTTCATGCTCATCGTAATCCATCACACTATTCTCTTCAGTCGATGATGAGTTTTGATCGGCCATTGTCTTTGCTCCAAAAGCATATTCTGTTTGACCCACGAATATCCAACCCATCGAAAGATTTCAATGGGCACTTGGTCACATACTAAGCCAAATAAGAATTTTATGCTGCCGCCTGTGCGATTCGAGCAGTTGGCTTCACGCACAGCGAACTCGAAGATAGGTCTTGTTCACCAAACAATAGACGCGCCTCTGTGCTCTTGAACTTAAAAATTGGATAGCGCGCAAACAATTCGTCCCGCCCTGCCGTTCCATTGCCCAGAAGAACCGCTCTCACGCGCATACCCGGAGGCTCATATGGTCCAGCCAACATGGTGGCGCGGAAAACTCTTCGGTAAAATCCTGTGTGCTCCAGCTTGCAAGCAAACAAACAGTAGTCAGCCATATAATGCAGCGTCGCAACAATCGCGAGGCGCGATGTAATTATGGGAAGGCCGGTAACAAGGCGTGATATATCGCGATTAATTGCAAATCGGCAAGGATCGATAAATTCCATGCCTTGATCAAGCAATGGATGCATGAACTTGTCGAATACTTGTATCGCCCCAGAATCTCTGCTGTCGGCCGTAACCCGTTTGATGCGAATGGTGGCAGCAAGTTCGCCACGGAAGTAGACACCAAATACCGCGGACATAGGATCAAAATCCATGTCTTCGATTACACTTTCGCCGAACTTGCGTTCATATATATCGAAAGCATCAATGGCGCGCTGACGTAGAATGCCAACTGCTTCAAAATCCTCAGGGGCAACGATACGACGATACTCGATGTCATCCATAACATCGAGCAACTCAAGACCATGAGGTGTTTGAGCTGGCTTCGCTTCCGCCTTCTCTAATACTAATGCAACCAAGACCCTTCCTCTAACTCTGCGCAATATAGCGTACGGGAAGGAAATAGAATGTAAACAATTTTAGGCGTTAAGAAGCAATTAACCTTAATATTCTCAACCAATTACAAATTAAAAA
>JBCDFK010000342.1:0-3578 GCA_039178065.1 Pseudomonadota bacterium
ATCCTAGATTCTTTCTCAACAAGCGAAGCTGAGCAGGACTCTGCTTTTTCCAGATGTAGAATCCAGGAATGGTGGGTGCGTCACGTGGGGCATTTTTGTAGTCCTTCTTGCGATTATTGGTGATATGACGCACCGCTTGATCCAACCCCTTTTTGGTGCCGGAAATATGCTGTGACATATCTTCTCCTTTGGTTTTAGTGTTACGTGTACCCGTATACACTCCAAAACCCTTTGACGTGCGAGGTTTGAAACCGGAGCTATGAGGAAGTAAGGTTGGCATCAAAATGGCCACTCAACTTTTTCAAGGATGCGCGCAATCCGATCGGCCCATCTTGCTACAAAACTCTGATTTCTTGGATCTTTGATCCAATCAAGTCGGTCCAGTGTGACGGCGGAAATGCCGTGTAGCACGACCTGTTCTTTCTCTTCATCGACAATGAACAGAACCCGCACACCATTTTTCTGTTTGAGTAGTTTCGGCTTGGGGTGGGTGTAAGTCCGCCAGTATGGTTGACTGGAATGGACTGCGGACCCGCTCCAGGGGTTCTTCGATAGATTGTCGTAAATCTCAGATAACTCAGAATAATCGCCAACTTTTTGTAAATCTAGAACAAACTGCCGCATTGGGATGATGTCAAACTCCCGATCACTGCTCATTTCAAACCTCGTACGTCAAAGGGTTTTGGAGTGCATACGGATGCACCCCCAAGAGATAAGTCCGCAACTTGCGGAGTTCAAGCATTTGATAAAAATCAGTTGAATTTTTCAGTATGCGTTTAACGAATTAGCACACCCACCGGGGAGGTTTCGGTGTCGCTCGCACCGCATTTTCCCTTATCCCACCAGCAGCCGGTGGGGTCTTTGAACGATAACGAACAAAGACAGAACACCGATACTTTGTTGTTCTGAAGATTGCAACCCTTGCAGCTGCACAATGCATGCTAGGCAGACAGTTAGACTTCTTCGATGAGCTCAATGCCTTGATTGCGAGCAAAAGGAGACATTAGATCCAACAAGGCAATTGTTCCGATGCCTATATCAAAACAACTAACCAAGCTGCTGCGTAACAGGCTGTAAGCTCGCTACTCCCGCAGGAATAATCGCACCGAGAATGCCGATCGCAATGGCAAGAGCAATGCCCTGGATGAACGCCAAAGGTGTAAATTCAAGCGAGTAGCCAATCTGTGTAATCCCGCCACCGAGCGTTGATGCAGAAAGACCATCGAGCAAAAGGTATGAGAGTCCTGACCCGATTACGCCTGCGACCAAACAAATGAACGTGCATTCAATCAGCAGCCCAAGAAATACGGCAAGCCGCCTGTATCCAACCACTCTAAGCGTTGCGATCTCCGTGGCTCGTGACGAGACCGAAGAGAGCATTGTGTTGATGGCGCCGATCAAGGCGCCGATTGCCATCAATATTGCCAAGGGCCAGGCTAGATATTGAGCAAGTTCACTCGAGCGTGATGCTTGGGCTGCATAGTAGTCCGCTTCTGATCGAACCGAAAGCTGCAAGCGAGGATCATGTTCGCTAAAGTCAGAGACAATTGAGAGACCCGAATTTCCGTCTACTCCGATGCGTACACTTTGAACCGTATTGGCTCGGTCAAATAGGTTTTGCACAGCGGTGAGATCTCCCCAAATCTCAGATTCATAGACACTTCCACCGGATTCAAAGTGTCCGACAATTGTCCAATTCGCGGATCCAAATTCGACTTGGTCGCCAATGTCCATACCGCGATAGGTTTGCGCTACGTTTACCCCTACCACGAGCTCGGCTGCTCCGACGGCAGGCCAACGCCCTTCGCTTAGCTGAGTGCCCTTTCGAATGTCAATTCCAGCGCCCGTTATGCCGCGTAGGCTTATGTTGGCTCGCGCTCCATCAGACTTTCGAAACCCATCGACTACGAGATTGGCTTCTGGCGACAAAATGCCCACTCCTGGGGCGTTACGGAGGATATCTAGTTGTTCTTTCGTCACACGACTGTTGATTTCGGCTTGGGAGCCGCCTCGCATCACAATCGCAACATTCTCATCTCCTGATTTCGCGATGGTGTTTCTCAACCCCTGATTCAGAGCGTCGAGCGCGAGGAGAGTTGCGACGACTAAGGCAACACAAAGCATCGTTGCACCTACGAGTCCCATGCGTCCGCTAAGCCCTTGCAGATTCACGCTTACTACAGTCGGTGTTTGGGCAATTGCTCTGAACATTCGTTTAGCCTTTGCGTAGAACTGAAGATGTGGGCGTGTTCACCGCGCGCCAGGCGGGGATGAAGCTTGAAGCAAATGCCAACAGCAACATGGAGGCGCCAGAAAACACAATGATGATTGGGGAGATTGAAATATCTGGCGCAATGGAAACCAACATTTCGGCTGATCCAGCGACCAAGAAAGCGGCAAGCGCCAGGCCGATTAGTCCCGCAACCACAATGACCAAAACGCTTTCCCCTACGAGAATCGTCAACACACGGCCATGCGAAAATCCAAGTCCCTTGAGTATTCCTATCTCTCGAGTGCGCCGCTGGATGGCGAGCGCAGTGGTGCTTCCGACGATCATCAAAAGGCTTAAAAAGGCCGCCCCCAATATGAACATTGTGGTGAGCGCCAGGTCTCCAAACTGCGCAACGAAGGTCTGGGCGAAACTCCTTTCACTATCGGTCGTGGTTCGTTCAGCCGAAGTTTCGAATTGTCGATCTATGCGCTGACCTAACTCGCCCGGATTCGTGCCAGGTGATGGCTTGGTCACAATCCAACCAATCGTGTTTTGGCCATTCAGTCTCGCTTGATTGAGAAGTTCATAATGAATGTATAGAAAGCTTGTATCGACATAGGCTGTTGTGCCTTTGACCAATCCCGCAATCGTGAAGCTCCAAGTTTCTGCACCATCAGCGCGCGCAATTTGCCGATTGAGGAGTGGAATTTGGTCGCCAACCTTCCAACCGAACCTTTCTGCCATGGCCTCGCCCACCAGAACCGATCCGCGTTCTTCTAGAAACCGCGAACGTTCTTCTTGGGAAAGCTGGAGATCATCACCATAGACCTCCAGATAAGACTGAGGATCGACAGCAAGCGTATGAAGGCGATTGCGCGGCTCGCGATAGTATCCGCCGAACCAGGCCGCATAGCTTGCCGCCTCAACCCCTTCGATATTTTGCGCAGTTCTAAAGTGCGAAATCGGCAGAGGCTCGGTAAAGCTGGTTTTGTTTGCAGTGATGATGCGCCCGGCACCCATATTTGCGCTATTGCTGTATGCCCGCTCAAACGCCATTAACATTCCGAACAAAAGGTACGCGATCACAATCGACAACATCAGAAGCAAATTCCGAAACCAAGCGTGGCGAACGTTTTCGAGGATCAGTCCGAGCGCGCTCATACCGCATCCCGTGCCAATTCAATCTGGCCTTTATTGAAATTGAAAACACGATCGGCATACGCCGCCGCCTCCGGATCATGAGTGACCATAATGATGGTTTTTCCGAGATCTCCGGATAGCGTCTGAAGCACTTCAAGCACCTCGGTCGCGGTGGAGCGGTCAAGGTCACCAGTGGGTTCGTCGCATAACAATACAGGCGGATCCG
>JBCDFK010000343.1:0-3571 GCA_039178065.1 Pseudomonadota bacterium
AACGCGCTGGTGACATTGCGCATTGAGTTTTTCTGGCAGTCCGTGGCGTCTGGCGTCGTGATTATTTTCTCGGTCGCTCTGTACACCTGGATCCAGAAGAAAGATCGTGACGGATCAGCTGGGCTTTCAAACACCTTTGCCAATCCTGACAACCGAAAACTCGCAAAACTCACGGCGATAATCGTCGGGGTTCTGCTTGTCTTGACCGTGATTAGCCTCGTGCTGGGCGGCAATCCTGATCCAAGTGGATAAATTTCTAAGGGCGATAGTCGCCAAATTTCTGGGAGGAAAATATGAAGAAACTAACTTTAACGCTTACAACTATGCTGCTTGCAGCAACGACAGGCCTAACCGCCAATGCAATGGATTTGCCGCTTAAAGAAATGGAAGGGATTGCAGATCGCGATCACTACCTGCCAGGTGAAGTTAACAAGGATGGCGCTCTAGAAGCTTTGCAAAACGCCACAGGTGAAACAGCTGTTGCGCTAACGGTTTCCCAAGATGAGCCATTGCAAATTGCGCTTATCTATCCTTCAGCTGATACGTCAGACTTTTGGGCGCGCAATTATCTCGCACTCACAAAACGTCTTGATGAAATCGGCATCAAATATGAGACTCGTGAATTTGCTTCACGTCAGATCGAGCATTCACTACAGGCAACGTATGCTAGCCAGGTGGATCAAGATGCGGATATTTATGACTTTGTGATTTTCGGACCATCTGAGCTTGCCACACAAGCAGACAATATTGACAAGCTGGCAGGCAACCCAGACCTGAAGACATTTGTTTGGGCATTCCATACACCGCTTAAATATCTGGAAAATCAACCAGATGGCTGGTTCGACTTTTCGTCTGCTTATGGTGCGATCAAAATCTGTGACTACATGATCGAGCGTCTTGGTAAGGATGTTACTTATGCAATGAATCGCGGTATTCCAGGCATTACAGACAATCAGCGTTCTGGCGACTTTAAAGATTGTGTAGCCGAAAAAGCCAACTGGAACCCTGTATATGAGCACTATGGCGAGTATCAACGTGAAGGTGGTTTTGAAGGCACGCAGCTGATCTTGCAGGCATATCCGGAAGCAACGGTCATTCATAACGCCAATACAGCGATGTCTATGGGTTCTGTTGAAGCGCAGATCGCTGTCAGCAAAGAGAAAGAAATCTTCTCAACCGGCTGGGGTGGTACAGGCCTAGAACTCGACGCCATTCGTCGCGGTGAGTTGGACGCAACGCCAATGCGCATGGGTGATGATGTTGGCGCTGCTACAGCGGAAGCCATCAAGGCACACCTTGAGGGCCGCGAAGCTGAGCTTCCACTGGTATTCTTGGGTCGTATCACTGTGGCTCATGATGAAATGAGTGCAGAAGAGCTCGACAATCTGCAAAAAGAGGCTTTCCGCTTCTCAGGCGTCGGTGCTTTGGAACGTTAATTCCACCCAAGACTTAAATGGAAAACGGGGCCATTTCGGCCCCGTTTTTTGTCGACGTATCGACTAATTACTTGGAATTTTTGGCGATCAATTCCCTTGCGGATTTCACAAGCGCAGCGCCATCAGCACCTTTTGCATCCATCTCGGCAATCCACTCAATCTCGACGTCTTTTGACGCTTCAATCCATTGATCACGTTCAGCATCCAAGTCTGTGATTGCATTGCCTGAATCTTCACCGACTTTGCGGCCTTTGACATCTAAAGCATCCATTGCAGCGCCAAATGTTGCAGAAACCTCTGGTCCGGAATTGGCATCCAGAATCGCCTTCAGATCGTCTGGCAAACTTTCATATTTGGCTTTGTTCATGGTCATGATGAAATTGGCGCTATAGAGCCCTGGCGCCTCTGCGAAACCCGCATGGTTGCTGGTAAGTTCCGACATTTTAAGCGGCAATGTCACCTCCCAAGGAATAAGCGCACCATCGATAACGCCTTTAGACACAGATTCGGGCACTGCGGGCACTGGCATGCCGACGGGCGTTGCGCCCAGCTTGCCAAGCATATTGGTGACAACGCGGGTTGGACCACGCAGCTTCTGGCCTTTTACATCGTCAAGCGTGGTGAGTGGCTTATTCGTGTGGAAATAACCTGGTCCATGGGTGTGGAAGACAAGCGGATGTGTGTCGGCAAATTCATCCATTGCATTGGCCAGCACATATTCGTGCAGTGCTTTGGACGAGTGTTCCGCTTTACCGGTCATGAAGGGAAGTTCGAAAGCCTCAATCTTTGGGAAACGACCCGGCGTGTAGCCAGGCAGCGTCCAGATAATGTCAGCGATGCCATCAACAGCCTGACTATATAGCGCTGGCGGTGCGCCGCCCAACTGCATTGAGCCAAAATGCTCTATCTTGATGCGGCCACCAGATTCTTTTTCAATTTTGGCAATCCAAGGCTCTATGGCAGCGCCAGGGATTGATGCCTTTTGCGCCAGAAACTGATGCAGGCGTAAGGTAACTTCCTGCGCATAAGATGATGTTGCTGTCATGAGTGATGCACTAGTAGCACCGATGATGAAACTGCGTCGGTTCATGAAATATCTCCCCGTAACCGATCCGTCCTAATTGGACGATTTCTATATGGTATGTCGCGTATTTTGTTGCAACCAAATTACTGCTTATATGCCAAAAAACAGGCGCCGGTATGGTAACCGGCGCCTGTCAATTTAATCATTCAACGCTTTGCAACTTTGGCGAGTTACTTCCACCTAAGTGGCCTGCGCTATTACTCCGCAGCTTCGAACTGGTTCATTGTGTTGTCTTTACCGCCAGCTTTAAGTGCAGCCTCTCCAGCAAAATACTCTTTGTGATCATCACCAATGTCCGAACCAGCCATATTTTGGTGCTTAACGCAGGCAATACCTTGACGAAGCTCTTTGCGCTGAACGCCTGCAACGTAACCAAGCATACCTTGGTCGCCGAAGTATTCTTTTGCCAAATTGTCGGTCGACAATGCGGCAGTGTGGTACGTCGGCAAGGTAATGAGGTGATGGAAGATGCCTGCATCGCGTGCCGCATCTGCTTGGAAAGTACGGATACGTTCGTCAGCCTGTGCTGCCAGTTCGCTATCATCATAGTCAACGCTCATGAGGCGATCGCGGCTATATTGAGAAACGTCTTTACCTTCTTCTGTCCATGCATCGAACACCTGCTGACGGAAGTTCAATGTCCAGTTAAAGCTTGGTGAGTTATTATAGACCAGCTTGGCATTGGGCATAACTTCACGAATACGGTTCACCATGCCGCCGATTTGACCGATATGCGGCTTCTCAGTCTCAATCCACAACAGGTCAGCACCGTTTTGTAGTGAAGTAATACAGTCAAGAACGCAGCGGTCTTCACCCGTACCAGCTCTGAACTGGAAGAGGTTTGATGGCAGACGCTTTGGCCGCATAAGTTTTCCATCACGGTTCAATACAACATCGCCATTGCTCAATTGGCCGACTTCAATTTCGTCGCAATCAAGGAACGAGTTGTATTGGTCGCCCAAATCGCCAGGTTCTTTTGAGAACGCGATTTGTTTGGTCAGGCCAGCGCCAAGCGAATCCGTGCGCGCAACAATGATGCCATCTTCAACGC
>JBCDFK010000344.1:0-3568 GCA_039178065.1 Pseudomonadota bacterium
GCCAGCAATAACGGCGGCGGCTGTGCCAACGCCTGCGCCTACAAGGCCTGCATTTGTATCTGCAGTAGTGCAGCCCGTTGCTACGGAACCTGCTAGTGCCACTGCGGCGATTGTTGCTGAAATTTTCTTCATTTTAGTCTCCTTTGTTTGCCTACGACACAAATTACAGATCGAAGTCGCAATACACTGTGCGTTTGGACACACTTCGACTGTGCCAGCAATATTCCCTTCAAATCAACCATTTGTTTGCAGTATGGCAATTGCATGTCCATCGAGTAGATGAATCATCGCTTCTGAAACAATGATGTTGGACAACGTGTGAGTTGATCCCGATTCGACATTTACCAACTCAAGCGGCCACTGAACACCCTTAATTGTTAAACCGCTTAGATCTGAGAATGGAATGATAGATAGTGTTGTGTTTGGTGCGCCGGTGATTTTTAACGGCTTGCCAGGCAAAATGGGCATCGCAAGTTGGTCGATACCGGTTAAAACTAATGCCGTATCTGGATTTTCTCGCGCAAATCTAAGTGCGCTTAAGACGTTGAAAAAACTATGATCGGTCCGGTGACCACCCAGCGCGCCTACCATTACTAGTTTTTGCGGCTTTAGCGCTAGCGCTGCTTCAATGGCAATTTCGCCATCCGATTTCGCTTTATCTGATGGATACTCGCTTATCGGCACATCCTTATAGCGTTCTTTGTCATCAGCATCGCAGGAATCGAAATCGCCAACCCACAGATCTGGTTCGACATTGAGGAGGGCGGCATGCCGGATGCCACCATCCGCCGCAATGACATATGCGTCCTTGGCGACATCAAGAAGCCAGCTCTGTGCATTTGCTTCGCCACCTAGCAATATAATGATGTTCTTGGTCATGATTTTTCATACGCGGCTCGATGCAAAGCTGCAATGTGACAGTGACGCTTAAATCTTGATGAACCAACAACTCATTACATGCAGGTTTCAAATCAAACGGGATACTGATTTGCTATTGATAATGGACGTTGTTTCGCCAGATTTCGACGGCATTGGTCTGAAGTGGGTAAATAAGCTTTGCGGCTTCAGCGTCGAATCGCTATGTACGACGGACTGGTCGAAGGAAAATCATCTGGGTTATCGATTACATTGAGGCGCAATCAAAAATCTAAAAAAGCTGTAGTTCGGAGCGTCATTGCTATGACCGCTCTATTGGGCCTTGCCGGCTGCACAACCTTCAGTGATTTTGTCGGCGATCCGTCCATCGAGCCATCAAAGTCGCCAATCATTGCCGAGAATGTTCGTTCGGGCCGATTGGCGCGACTAGGTGCTTCGCAGCATCCCCGGATTTTAGCGTCCTATGGTGGCGAATACTCGAATGTGAAACTGGAACGAATGGTGGCCGGCATTGTCGGCAAATTGGTTACCGTGTCCGACAACCCAAACGAAGTTTATCAGATCTCCATATTGGATTCGCCCGTGGTCAATGCATTTGCGCTTCCAGGTGGCTATCTCTATGTGTCGCGAGGCCTTTTGGCATTGGCAAGCGATTCTGCGGAACTTGCCGCAGTGATTGCTCATGAGATGGGGCATGTGACTGCAAATCATGGCGTTTTGCGCCAGAAAAAAGAGCAAGAAGCCGAATTGGCTGAACGTATCGTTTCTGAAGCCATTACTGACAAGGATGCCGGACGTCGTGCTTTAGCGCGTGGACGTATTGAATTGGCGCAGTTTTCTCGAAATCAGGAACTTGAGGCTGATGCTATAGGTATCGCAGCGATTGGTGAGGTTGGGTACGATCCTTATGCTGCTGCGGCTTTTCAAGAGCATATGGCGGCCTTTACAAAATATCGTAACGCAGCAGGTATCAATAATCAGGGCTTCGATTTTTTATCGACGCATCCCTCCACACCACAACGTATCTCTTTGGCCATTGGTCATGCGCGAAAGTTTGGTCCGAAAGGGACTGGCGTTCGTGACCGGGAAAGCTATTTGTCTGGCATTGACGGGATGATGTTTGGTGATAGTGCCGCTGAAGGTTTTGTCCGAGGGCAGCGTTACAGCCATGCAAACCTTGGCATTACTTTCGAGTTTCCGGCCGGCTTCAGCATTGAAAATAAGCCGGAAGCTGTGTTGGGCGCGCGTTCGTCTGACGGCGCGGCAGTGCGTTTTGATGGTGATGATGTGTCGCCCGATCAAAGCCTCACAGAGTATATCGCTAGCGGTTGGGTTGAAGGATTGGATGTCAGTACGGTTCAAGCAGATATTGTCAATGGCTTAGAAGCAGCACGCGCTAAAGCGAATGCGGGCCGCTGGGATTTCGACATTGTGGCCATTCGCGCCAATAATGCCGTCTATAGAATTTTGACAGCATTGCCTGCGGGCTCGCAAGAATTGGATTCGCTGGCGGAACAAATACGGGGTAGCTTCCGCACCTTGAACGCCAGTGAGAGAAGCAATTTGAAACCTTTGCAAGTGCGAGTGGTGCGCGCTGCGGCCAATGACACGATTGCAAGCATGGCTGCCAAAATGACCGATGTCGACGACCCTGCCGCACTATTTATGGTTCTGAATGGCCTTAAAAGTGGCGATGCGTTGATTGTCGGGCAGCAATATAAAATCGTTACTCAGTAATCGTTGTTGCAATTAAGCGTAGGAAGCCAAGTCTGACCGATTGTCTTTTACAAGCGCTGATTTCATCTTTTCCAGAGCGCGGTTTTCAATCTGTCTGACGCGTTCTTTGGAAATTCCAAGTTCGATGCCCAACGATTCAAGAGTTGCACCTTCTTCGCTTAGTCTGCGTTGCCGTATAATGCGGAGCTCGCGTTCGTTTAGAACTTCCATTGCATCGCGCAGCCAAGATGTCCGCCGGTCACCATCGATGCTTTCTTCAACCAGTGCATCTTGGAGAGGGCCATCATCGACTAGAAAGTCCATGCGTGTAGCAGTTCCTGAATCATCTTCTCCCACGGGGGCATTGAGCGAAGTGTCAGCGCCCGACAGCCGCGAATCCATAACGGCAACATCCTTTTCTGAGACGCCGAGGGCTTGAGAAATTTCCTGATAAATCTCGGGTTGAGAAATAAGGTCACCGTTGCGCGCAAGCTTTGCCCGCAATCTGCGTAGGTTGAAGAATAAGGCTTTTTGAGCGGAACTTGTGCCGCCGCGTACGATCGACCAGTTTCGCAGAATGTAATCCTGCATAGAGGCCCTGATCCACCATGTTGCGTAAGTAGAAAAGCGAACCTCGCGTGCGGGTTCAAAGCGTGCGGCTGCTTCTAGTAGGCCGACATAGCCTTCTTGCACGAGATCGCTCATTGGCAAACCGAAGTTCCTGAACTTTGACGCCATAGAGATAACGAGCCGCATATGAGCTGTGGTAATTTTGTGAAGGGCTTCTTGATCTTTTTGATCTTTCCAAGCGATGGCGAGCTCATGCTCTTCTTCGCGTTCAAGATAGGGCGCTTTCATGGCTTTTCGGACCATGTCAGGACGTGCTGGTTCGGTGCTGCGTCGAGGTTCAGCGCCGACGCAGGAGAGGCCAGCATCATTACCAAAGCACATAGAATTCCGCGCATCACACTCTCCC
>JBCDFK010000345.1:0-3564 GCA_039178065.1 Pseudomonadota bacterium
AAAGAGAAGATGACACGAAAGCTCGGCTATTTTGAAGATAGCGGGACGGACAAAAAGAAATACGCACTGATTTTAGCAGCCTATTATGACCGCACGGAAACGGCGAAGAAGCTTATTCAATCCGACCCCGACCAAATAAACAGGCAAGACCCCCATAGTGGCCTGACAGCACTTCACATAGCCGTATTTCGTCAGAACATCGAACTGGTTGAAATTCTTACCAAACACCCACGAACTGATTTATCGCTCAAAGATGTATTTGGTCGCCGCATCGTCGATATGCTCGAATACACCACCAACCAAGAGCTGTTCACCCTCGTGATAGACGCAACTTATCCGGATTTAATGCGAGATTTGGAAAGTGATGATGCTGATGAAAACAATGTGGTCACGCTCAGACCGCCGGAGCCGTGAAAGTCTCACATTTATTCAGGTCATGCACACCTGTAATTTCTAAAGTACATGTATCTCAAACTATACTAACGAATCTATTGTTAGAAGATGACGACGAGGGCGGCAGACTTGCAAGATGAAATAACCGCGATGGTTTCCGAACTGATTCAGGACTTGCCACGCAAGTTCTTGAAGCAGGTTATCTCGGAAAAACTACAAGATCACGGCATCAAACAACACAGAGAAAAAATTGCTCAAGCCATTGTTGAGCATGTCATGTCAGAAACCGATGATCCGTTTCATTGGGATGATGGTTCAAAAGAAGTCAAAGACGTCAAAATTACTTTGACCCAGAATGACCTTCAGGAAGTGAAACGCCGCTACGAAACCTTTCTAAAGGACGACCTTCCAAGAGTTATGGCCAAGAGTGTGAAAGCGTGCGGGAAAGACTTGGCCAAGAAACTCGTGAAGCGGTGGCCTGAACAAGCAACTTGGGAAAGACAAGATGCGCAGGGTTTCAAGGAGAGAATGGATCTGCCCACTGTGAGTGCGATTGCAATTGTTCCACCGAAAAGGAGTAACACTGCGAGAAGTCTCAGCTTGCCGTCCTCTTCATTTCGGAACAGCCACGCAATCAAAGCTCCAGCGACAATTAAGGTCAACGCGACGATACCCAATGGCGACGAAGCAGCCTCCCTTATGAGGTCGGCCCATGGTACTTTGGCTATCCAGTCCATACTTTACGCCCAATCAAAATCTTTAGTTTTTTATTGCTAAACTAGAACCGCGTTTTGTCAAAGTAGATGTTGTGTTGGAATACTAATCCCGTGAGGCAGTTTTCATTCTTCTAGAGAGTGTTCTTGGGTGCACACCGTACAGATTGGCTAGCTCCTCAACCGTATGACTGCCGCGATCAATCTTATCTTTTGCCAATAACGCATCACGACGACTAACTTTAGGCTTTCGTCCCAGCTTTGCGCCGCGACGAACAGCGGCTTCTAACCCTTGCTTAGTCCGTTCAGACAAGTGATCACGTTCGTGTTGGGCGAATGCGGCAATGACCGTATAAACAAGCTTGCCATGGGCCGTTGAGGTGTTAACACCAAGGGTCACAATCTGAAACTCAATACCTCGCTGATGCAATTGCTCAGCTTGCATAAGAGCATCAATCGTAGACCGGAACGCCCTGTCCAAATCCCAGACTACAAAGGTATCACCTGGCTTGAGGGCGGCCATAACCTCTTCAAATATAGGCCTATTCTTGGCTATAGCCGACGTTTTTTCGATATAAAGCCTGTCACAAAGAGGTTCCAGCGCATCAATTTGCCGATCTGGTCTTTGCTCTTCCGTGCTTACTCGTAAATATCCCAGCTTCATTTATCGTTCTATATCAATGATTTAAATACGCATTTGCGCATGCCTAAGCATTGACAAAAACGTTCCTTTTCTTCCTCAATGGCGATGCCACTCCTATCGAGCAGACAAAATCGCTACCTCGTTGTTATTTTACGATATTCTTTGATAGAGATGCAAATTTCCGTAATTGATGCTATAAATGACAAAATCGAACGATTATGTCGGTTAACGAGCGGTTAACATTAAGTAAATATTCACGAATTTTGGCTATTCTATTGCCTATGACTATCGTGAGCACACATACCAACGCGCAAGACCGCACATTTGATGCCGGTTTCGTCATGAGCGAAATGCCGACCAAACAACGCTTCGCTTTTGTGAACGGCGTCTTGCAGGGATTGGCCTATGCGCGCTTTCGCAAAGACAGGCCCGACGAAAAAGGAATGACCTGCATCCAACAGTGGTTATTCAGCAAGAAATCAGACCGATGGAAAACTGTTGAGGATGCGTTCAACAAATACCAAGACAAGCCACCAGCCGTTTTGTTGCATCTGCTGGCAAAAAAGGAATGTGGAGAATAGATGATTCAATTGGCGAACCATTTCCGCGATATCGAACGCAGCCGTCATTCTGAGTGGCTGCATCAGCGCAAGTGGTTCATCAAAGCCAAGCACGATCAAGAACGCCGCGAAAAGATTGAAGAGCAAGCGGAAGACAGCTTCATAGCTTTGTCATCAGATGTCATTATCGCCACCGAAATTCAAATCCGCGAATTCCAAGCCCGAATGGAAGCTTTCGAAGTTAAGCTTGATGACTATGATGCCAAGCTGACCATTCTTGACGAAGCCGTGGCAGAGGCCTTGCTTGAACAGATCAGCAAGCTTGAATTGTTGGAAGCAGATAAGCAGGCGATGCTGGATTCGGCTTTTACTCTTGAAGATGGTCGCAAGGTATTCCGCTCGGAGGATAGCACATTTGCGGTTGACGAGACTGGTAACAGACTCGGCCAATTGGAGTTCGAAGCACAAGATATTCCAGCAGGTCCGGATACCGCAGAAGACTATTTGAAGAAGCTGGATGATATCAGCGCGACCAAATCAGAGATCGATCAGCTTCACAAAGCGCAGCAGGACATTGATGCTGCCAGAGACAACAGCGCAGAGGCACGCGAAATTCTTAAACGTGGGAGAGACTTGGCTGGCACAGAAGGTGTCAGCGTAGGTGAACTTGATGACCTTGAAAAAGAACTGGAAGGCGCGATGCCGAAACATATTCCCCGTATTCCGACGTCGGCAATGAAGTTCGTAGCCGGTGTGAAGGTATCCGCTGTGCCGGAGGTCAAAACCAACTTTGCTGGTGCAGCAGATGGTTTGGCAATTCCTCCTGAGCCACTGGTTCCGAAAGCGCCTTCCGGCTTAGAGCTTGATGGCTAGCCGAGCCATTCGCATATCCCAATTCAGGTCCATTTGAACCGGTCCATCGCACCGTCGCTCGTCAGACATTTGTTCCAAATGAAGAGATTAAGTCGCTCCGCAAGATGTGTGTTGTCAGACAACACCACTTGGCAAAGGAGACGCTGCGCTCTCCCGTTGCATCCCTCTCGCTTATAGCTTGCATTAGATATTGAGCATTCACATGCAAACTTGATGTGATCAGTTTCAGATCATTGGTTATAGCTAATGGGTGAAAAACCAAGCAATCTGCAACAATTGGTTTGAACCGCTTCTCGATACGGAGCAAAGAGCATAACCTCCCACTGAGTCAGATTCTAGTGAATGGTCCAATGGCCAATTTGTACAAAGGAACGGAAAAATC
>JBCDFK010000346.1:0-3561 GCA_039178065.1 Pseudomonadota bacterium
ATGCCAAAATCATCCACGCCAGCATTATTTGAAGCAAAAGTCAGATCTTTGGTTCCAGCTTCCTTGATCGCCTGCAACAATAATTCAGGAATTCCGCACAAACCGAAACCGCCTGCTGCGATGAACATGCCGTCATCCAACAACCCATCAAGTGCAGCTGTTGCATTGGGATAGATTTTCTTCATAAACATCCTCCAAGTTTTCCGCACTGAGCGGATAAGTCGGATTTGGTTTGATGGTGCAATGCAATATTGTCAAGCTTACACGGTGCAACAACCAACGATATAATCGATTAGATCGCTGAACGAATTCGGAAGACCCGCGATACGGTTCAAAACGACGAAAGCTGCTTAATCAGCTGTCCAACCGCCATCGATAATAATGCTGGTCCCCGTGACCAATGCGGAAGCGTCCGATGCTAGGAATGCTAACGCACCCATAATATCTTCGATTTCTCCGACTCGGCCAATCTTGATTTTTTCTTCAAGCCACTTCACGCGTTCCGGATTGTCAAAGGTCGATGCCGTCATTGGTGTGCGAATAAATGTCGGCGCGATTGTGTTGACGCGAATTTGGTGCTGCGCAAGTTCAATTGCAGATGCTCTCGTAATCCCTTCGATTCCCCACTTTGCCCCGCAATAGACGGCGCGATCGATTCCGCCCACATGACCCATCTGGCTAGACGTATGTATGATAGAGCCACCTTTGCCTTGTTCAATCATGCCTTTGGCAACCTCTTGAGCAACAAAAAAAGCAGCCTTCAGATCGAGGTCGGTGATCTTATCGAAATTGTCTACCGTTACATCAACATATGGCATCGGTTCGTTCGTTCCAGCATTGTTAAACAACACATCGAACGGCCCGTGTTTTTGAACTGTTGCAACCATCGCAGCATGATCACCAACATCGAGCGATATGCCTTCAGCAGAATAGCCTTCATCCCGCAGCAATTGCGCCGCCTTGCCAATTTCATCAGCATTGCGCGCAGCCATAACCACATGGGCGCCCTGCTCTGCCAGTGCAACGGCGCCGCCAAGACCGATACCGCGCGATGCGCCGGTAACCAGCGCCTTCTTTCCATCGAGACGAAAGGAGGGAGTTTTTGGGAGAGTCATAGCGAGCCTTTTTGATTGAAATGTTCTTTTTAACAAAAGTTACACTGCCTGTTGCAGATATTGTACACAAGGCTTATCATGATATTTTGATACTAAAAGTCTCATTTATTGACAAGAATGGAAAGAAATCGCGATAAATATGGCTGATACTCGAACTGGACCAATGATCCACAAAATCTGGCTCTGAAGGTTCTAATCACGCCTATACTAACCCAAATTCAAGCGGAGATACCCAATCCGCAACTCCAATTCAAATAACTGTACCCGAGGGATAAACGCTATGAAAATGACAACTGAGGAAGCATTTGTAAAAACGCTACAAATGCACGGCATTGAGCATGCCTTTGGCATTATTGGTTCTGCAATGATGGCGATTTCTGACCTATTCCCTGCTGCAGGTATTAAATTCTGGGACTGTGCCCATGAAACATCAGGCGGCATGATCGCTGATGGCTTCACACGCGCTTCTGGTAAGATGTCCATGATGATCGCTCAAAACGGCCCTGGCATCACTAACTTTGTGACACCTGTGAAGACTGCTTATTGGAATCACACACCACTATTGCTCGTAACGCCACAGGCGGCCAACAAAACTATTGGCCAGGGCGGTTTCCAGGAAATCGAGCAGATGAAGTTATTTGAAGACATGGTTTGTTACCAGGAAGAAGTGCGCGACCCATCACGCATGGCAGAAGTGCTGAACCGTGTGATTGAAAAAGCATGGCGCGGTTCTGCACCGGCGCAAATCAACGTACCGCGCGACTATTGGACACAAGTTATTGATATTGAGCTGCCACAAATCGTTCGCCTTGAGCGTCCACGCGGTGGTGCCGATGCCATACAAGAAGCAGCAGACCTGCTTTCATCTGCAAAGTTCCCAGTAATCCTAAACGGTGCAGGCGTTATTCTTGCCGGTGCGATCCCAGCATCCGCTGCGCTAGCTGAGAAACTATCTGCGCCAGTTTGCTGCGGCTATCAGCACAATGATGCTTTCCCGGGTTCACACCCTATGCATGTTGGCCCACTGGGTTACAACGGCTCCAAAGCAGCTATGGAGTTGATTGCCAAAGCAGATGTTGTTTTGGCTCTCGGCACACGCCTCAATCCATTCTCAACGCTACCTGGCTACGGCATTGATTACTGGCCTAAAGATGCCAAAATCATTCAAGTTGATATGAATTCAGATCGCATCGGCCTTACCAAGAAAGTCTCTGTCGGCATTCAAGGCGACGCTAAAATGGTTGCCGAAGAGCTATTGGCCAAATTGTCTAGCGGTGCCGGTGATGCAGGCCGCGCAGACCGCGAAGCACTCATCCATCAGTCTAAGTCTTCTTGGGCGCAGGCGTTAACTTCAATGGACCACGAAGACGACGATCCAGGCACCAATTGGAACGAGCGTGCACGCGATCGCGAGCCAGAGCGCATGTCTCCGCGCATGGCCTGGCGCGCTATCCAAGCAGCATTGCCAAAAGAAGCGATTATTTCGTCTGACATTGGCAACAACTGCGCGATTGGTAACGCATATCCATCGTTTGATCAGCCACGCAAATACTTGGCTCCAGGCTTGTTTGGCCCTTGTGGTTATGGCTTGCCAGCGATTGTTGGCGCTAAGATCGCATGCCCAGACACTCCGGTTGTGGGCTTTGCTGGTGATGGTGCCTTCGGCATCTCAATGAACGAGATGACAGCGATCGGCCGCAATGACTGGCCACCAATTACCATGGTGATTTTCCGCAACTATCAATGGGGTGCTGAAAAGCGCAATACGACCCTTTGGTTCGAAGACAACTTTGTTGGCACAGAACTAAACCTAGGTGTTGAATACGCGAAAATCGCAGACGGTTGCGGCCTTAACGGTGTTCAAGTTCGGACAATGTCTGAGCTCACAGAAGCACTCGACAAAGCAGTTGAAGAACAAATGAATGACAACAAAACAACGTTCATCGAAGTTGTGTTGAACCAAGAGCTTGGCGAACCTTTCCGCCGCGATGCGATGAAAAAACCAGTTGCAGTTGCAGGTATCGACCCCAACGACATGCGTCCGCAACAAGCTGCTGAGTAAAAACTAAGCCACTTCAGGGGGAGTATGGTCGCGCTTTGCCAGTGTTGAAAAACATTGGCAAAGCGTTTTTCTTTTAAGGGTTCATGCACTTGAGTTCGTGTATTGAATTACCACCAACACCGTCGAAATAGGTTCGGCACAAATTAGATTTGGATATTGTTACAAAGCTATGAGACCACAATGATTGATCCGCTACAAAGCATTTATGCGAAGGCAAAACAAACCAAACGACATATCGTTTTGGCCGAAGGTATGGACCCGCGCATCATTGATGGCGCGGCCGATGCAATCAATCAAAACCTGGCGAGCATCACATTGCTGGGTCCTAAAGACCAAGTTGCAGACAAGATCACAGAACGCGGTTTTGATGCTTCAAAGTTCAAC
>JBCDFK010000347.1:0-3554 GCA_039178065.1 Pseudomonadota bacterium
GATCCAGCATCAAAGGTTTATGTTGCAAACAAAGGGCGCACCGCAAAAGCGTGTGGCTTTCATTCAGTTGAGCACAAATTGCCTGAAACGGCGACTGAACAAGAACTGGTTGATGTTGTCGACAGTTTAAACAATGACCCATCCATTCATGGGATACTGGTCCAGCTCCCGCTGCCAAAGCACATTGATGCAGGACGCATCATTCAGCTAATCGACCCCGCGAAAGATGTTGACGGATTTCACTTCATCAATGTGGGAAAGCTTGGCACCGGCGAAACACAAACTGCCTTTGTGCCTTGTACGCCTGCCGGCTCCATGCTGCTGATTGAACGTGTGATGGGCAAGGACCTATCGGGAAAAACTGCTGTTGTGGTTGGCCGGTCCAATATCGTTGGCAAGCCGATGTTCAATCTACTACTTGCGGCCAATGCGACGGTTACCGTCGCGCATTCACGCACGCCAAATTTGGAAGATCTATGCCGAACAGCAGACATTTTGGTTGCTGCCGTGGGTCGACCACAGATGGTGAAGGGTGACTGGGTGAAACCCGGTGCGATACTAATCGACGTGGGTATCAACCGAATTGATGCCCCCGAACGCGGCGAGGGAAAAACACGCCTTGTGGGCGATGCAGATTTTGAATCGTCTGAAGCCGTCGCCGGTGCAATCACCCCGGTACCAGGCGGTGTTGGTCCGATGACCATCGCAATGTTGATGGCCAATGCGGTGACATCAGCCTATCGCACAGCCGGTGAACAACCACCCAGCTTCTAAAGCACTGCTTTAGCCAAAAACGCTGGCGCCTTCGTCAGCGTGACCAGCGACACGGCGGAAAGTCTCGAACAGTTCGCGACCCATGCCGTGGGTGTTGGCGGATAGGTCAATCTTGACCTGAGGCCGCATTCTAAGCGTTTCATCATCCACCAGAATTTCTAGCTTGCCGGTTTCGGTGTCTAGCAACATGCGATCACCATTGTGGATTTTTCCGATCATGCCACCGTCTAACGCCTCGGGCGTGACATGGATGGCCGCTGGAATTTTACCCGATGCGCCAGACATGCGTCCGTCCGTTACCAATGCCACGCGCAATCCCCGATCCTGCAAGATTCCAAGGATCGGTGTGAGTTTGTGTAGCTCCGGCATACCATTGGCTTTGGGTCCCTGGTAACGGATGACCACAATGCAGTCTTCATCAAACTCGCCAGCTTTAAATGCGGTTTGCATTTCGTCCTGATCGTTGAAAATACGGGCTGGAGCCTCGATAACGCGACGATCCTTCTTGACCGCAGATGTTTTGATGACGGCTCTTCCAATATTGCCGGTCAACATTGTAAGGCCACCAGTTGGTTCAAAAGCTTTGGGGAATGGCGCGAGAACCGATTCGTCACCCGACTTCTCGGTTGCTGGACGACGAACAACCGTTCCCTCTTTCGGCTCCAAACCGGCCTCGATCATATAATCATCCATGCCGTGGCCAAATACGGTGCGAACGTCGCGGTGCATTGCGCCATTGTTTGCCAGTTCACGAATGAGAAAGCCGAGACCGCCGGCCGCCTCGAAATGGTTCACATCTGCCATACCGTTTGGATACACGCGGGCAAGAAGTGGTGTCACATCAGATAGCTCAGAAATATCAGACCACGTCAGCTTAATGCCGGCGGCAGCAGCCATCGCCAGCAAGTGCATTGTATGGTTGGTGGAACCGCCCGTGGCATGCAGACCCACAACACCGTTAACGATCGAGCGTTCATCAATCAGCTCACCTGCAGGCGTAAATTCATTGCCCATAGCAGTGATAGCCAATGCACGCTTTGCAGCTTCCTTTGTTAACGCGTCGCGCAATGGTGTGCCCGGATTGATGAAGCTTGAGCCCGGCATATGCAGCCCCATAATCTCCATCAGCATCTGATTGGAATTGGCCGTACCATAGAATGTACAAGTTCCGGGGCCGTGATATGACTTACTTTCAGACTCCAGTAGTTCTTTGCGACCGATTTTGCCTTCTGTAAACTGCTGACGAATTTGCGCCTTTTCTTCATTTGATTGGCCCGTCGTCATGGGGCCCGCTGGGACGAAAATCGCTGGGAGGTGTCCGAATGTCAGTGCCGCAATTGTGAGGCCAGGTACGATTTTGTCGCAAACACCCAGATATACCGCCGCATCGAACATATCATGTGACAAGCCGACCGCTGCTGCCATCGCAATTACATCGCGTGAAAACAGCGAAAGCTCCATGCCTGCTTGACCTTGCGTGACGCCATCGCACATGGCCGGAACGCCGCCAGCTACCTGTGCAACACCAGATACTTCTCTTGCGGCTTGCTTGATTAATTGCGGATAGGTTTCAAACGGTTGGTGGGCCGAGAGCATATCATTGTAAGCGGTAATGATACCCAAATTGGGTACCACATCGCCTTTCAAGTTTTCTTTGTCTGACACGCCACACGCGGCGAAGCCATGAGCCAAATTTCCGCAAGACAGTGTTGATCGCTTGGGCCCTTGAGTTGCCTTGGCGTTGATTCGTTCGAGATATAGCTCGCGTGTTGGCTTGGATCGTTCTTTGATACGCTCTGTCACTTTTGCAACAGTCGCGTTAACATCATAAGAAGCCATGAAACTCTCTCCAATATTGGTTCAGTGACAGCGCAATGCTGAATTATGACGCCCAAAATATCTGGATGGGCTTTTTGGTATTTTGAAATACGGCACGGATCGGCATTTGATTAACATCATCGCCAGATAGCGCTTGTTCGAGTACAGATTGCTTTTCAGCGCCTTCAATATGCAGTGCCAGGAAGTGCGCGCTCAGCACCGCAGGCAATGTCAGCGTCAATCGCGGTTCGCCCGCTCCATCGGCACGCATTGGAATTACAGAAGCCCTTGTTTCTAAATCCAATGCCGTACTTAAATTGTCGCCCCCTGGGAAAAACGATGCGGTATGGCCGTCTGTCCCCATGCCCAAGATCAATACGTCGATATGTCTGGTCAATTGCTCCAGTTGCCCGCTGCTTTTAATTGCGCAGTCTTCTGGTGTTTCGCCATCAACTATAAAGGGTGCAAATTGTGCGTCAGCTGCACGATTTATAAGTAGCTTCTCAGCGACGAGTTTGGCATTTGCGCGGTCATGATCTGGCGGCACAATGCGCTCATCAACCAGAACAATTGTCACCTTGTTCCACTCCAACTCGCACTGTGAGAGTTGATTAAAAAACTTGGCGGGTGTTGACCCGCCAGACACCACCAAGACAGCGCTACCACGCGTTGCAATACCACCGGCCAGCACACCAGATACAGAAATGGCCAACGCTTCAGCAAGATCATCGCGCGATACATAATCATGGCGCATCGCCATGTTCGCTACATCAGTTGAGCTCATGGACTAGTCGCTTTCGTGCCAAGTTCGACCATCACGTTCGATCAAAGCGATTGAAGCGGATGGTCCCCAGGTCCCAGACGTATATTTTTGAGGCGCTTGCTGGTTATCAGCCCAAGATTTCAGAATCGGATCGATCCAATGCCAAGCGGCTTCAACTTCATCACGCCGCATAAATAGC
>JBCDFK010000348.1:0-3549 GCA_039178065.1 Pseudomonadota bacterium
CTTGTTCTTCGCGTAAGAGTTGGCCTTCCGGTACGGCGCCACTGAATCGGTATTTGCCATTGTCATAGGCAAAGAACCCGTCGGAATCGCTTTGTCCCTCAATGGCCGTTAATTCCAGCTCTTCTTGGTCGATGTCTAAGTAAGCGGTTTCCCAGGCGAGATCGAAATCGATGGTTGCCGTCGTTTCACGGTCAAAGCACACAAAGCTAAATCCAGGTGATGCTTTCGCAGCACCCGCGCAAATTACGAAAATGGAAAGCAGAATTACCTGTAAAATGCGCATGGATGATATTCCTCAACCAGTGTAATAGTGGCCGCTACGAGCATAAACGCCGGATTCGGCGCCCGCAACGCTGAACGGTCCTTAATGTCTATATTCAATTTTATTCTGACCAATGCTCGATGGATTGTTGGCGCATTTTTGCTGACATTTTTCTCATCCTTCGGACAGACATTTTTTATTTCGCTGTCCGCCGGCGAAATCCGCGAAGAATATGGGCTCGGCCATGGCGATTTTGGATTTCTTTACATGATTGCCACGCTGGCCAGCGCACTTACACTGCCATGGTTTGGCAAAATTGTAGATCGTTTCTCGCCAGCGCGTGTTGCGCTTATTATTATCCCGATGTTGGCGGTTGGCACGTTGGGGATGGCATTTTCGACGCACATTGCTGCGCTCGTTCTTACAATCTATCTCCTTCGGTTGTTTGGCCAGGCAATGATGACGCAAAATGCGCTTACTGCTACAGCTCGTTGGTTTGTTGCCAGTAGGGGCAAGGCAATTTCAATTGTCACTTTGGGTCATAATGCGGGCGAAGCCGTTATTCCGTTCATTTTTGTTGCTGCCGCAGCGACGTTCGGTTGGCGCAATGCATGGATTGGCGGCGCAGCAATCCTGCTCATAGGGGCGTTACCTATCATTTATATGTTGATTGCCAAGGAACGTGAACCGCAGGCATCAGATGTCGTTGGCCAGTCAATTGAAACACGAAGTTGGACGCGTGCCGAAGTGCTGAACGACCCATTGTTTTGGTTGCTTGTGATGGGCATTTTAGCGCCATCATTTATTGGAACATCTATATTCTTTCACCAAGTCTATCTGGTTGAGCTTCGTGATTGGTCGCTTTCGGTTTTCGCGTCCGCATTCTCAGTTATGGCTGTCACGACAATCTGCTTCACTTTGATTGCCGGCGCTTTGGTGGACCGCTATTCGGCCAAGGCGCTGCTGCCATTTTTTCTATTGCCACTGTCAGCGTGTTGTTTTGTGCTGGCGATTTTCGAGGCACAATGGTCTGCTTTTGTGTTCATGGGCCTGATGGGAATCTCTTATGGTTTTTCTTCAACGCTTTTCGGTGCGCTGTGGCCAGAGATTTATGGGACAAAATACTTGGGTTCCATTCGTGCCGTCACCGTTGCGATGATGGTGTTTGGCACCGCTGCCGGACCAGGACTTACAGGATGGCTCATTGATATCGGTGTTCCATATTCAAATCAGATTATGACGATGGCGGTTTACTGTCTGTTCGCGGCTGGTATTATGTTTGTAGCTTCACGCAAGTTGATGGCGCGTTCGGAAAAACAAATATCTTAAATCGCTTGCAATGCTTGGCGCACTTGGCTAGGCGAAACCCATGTCAGTTATAGTTAGATTTGCACCATCACCCACCGGTTACATTCACATTGGCAATGTGCGCACAGCCTTGTTCAATTGGCTTTATGCGTGCCAAAATGACGGTCAATTTGTGTTGCGCTATGATGACACCGATGTTGCTCGTTCCAAAAAAGAATATGCCGATCAAATCGCCAAGGATTTGGATTGGTTGGGTATCAAGCCAAACCGAGTGGAGTATCAGTCAAAGCGTATGGCGGCCTATGATGCTGCCGCGCGGAAGCTGAGAGAGGCTGGTACGCTTTACCCGTGCTATGAAACTGCCGATGAGCTTGAGCGCCGTCGCAAAATCCGTCTCGGACGCAAATTGCCGCCGGTCTATGGACGTGAGGCTTTAAAGTACACGCCGGAAGAAATTGCAGCATTTGAAGCGGAAGGCCGCAAGCCACATTGGCGTTTCAAGTTGCCGAACTTCTCTGATGATCCATTTGTTACCGAACGCACAGAAGTTGTGTTTGAGGATGCTGTACGTGGCCGTCAGGTTGTCGATCTCGCGTCAATGTCTGATCCGGTCTTGGTACGTGAAGATGGTACCTACCTGTATACACTTCCATCAGTTGTCGATGATATTGAGATGGGTGTCACACACATTATTCGTGGTGACGACCATGTTACCAATACTGGAGCACAGATTGCGGTGTTTGAAGCGCTGGGTGGTAAACCGCCTGCATTTGGACACCACAATCTTTTAACAACCGCATCTGGAGATGGTCTTTCGAAGCGTACCGGTGCGCTTTCAATCATGAGCCTGAACGAAGCTGGATATGAGCCAATGTCGGTTTCCAGCTTAGCAGTGCTCATCGGAAGTTCTGAGAATGTTATTGCAGCGCCGGATATGAATGCGCTTATGGCGCTGTTTGATATAGGTGCTACGACCAAGTCTGCAGCGAAGTTTGATCCGTCCGAACTCGATGGACTGAACGAAACTCTTGTACACGCTTTGGACTATGCGGATGTAAAAGACCGCCTCTCTGATGCAGGGGTTGATGTAAGCGATGCACGCGCCGAGGATTTTTGGGCGTTGGTTCGTAAGAATGTCAAGAAAGTGAAAGACGCGGGCGAATGGTGGCCAATCGCCACAGCGCAAAAAGCATCTGATGCTACGCTTGAGGGCGAAGATTTAGAATTTGCGCGAGCGGCTTTTGATAGTCTGCCAGACGGCGAAGTCGATCAAAATACCTGGAAGGCCTGGACTGACATCGTCAAAGCCGATTCTGGCCGAAAGGGGCGAGGTCTTTTTATGCCATTGCGGATAGCGCTTACTGGACGAGCGTGGGGGCCTGAGCTTGCAGATCTATTGCCGTTGATGGGTCGGGAAGAAATTGTGGCCCGACGACCCTAACCTTACGCTCTGATGAGCTAATCTGCATCTCGCCGCTTTGTTGACCAACAAAACGCATAACAGTTTCACGTGTTAGACCGCTTGCTTCGTCGGCCATTGTTTCGGGATCTGCAAACAGGTTGGGTCGCTTTGTGGGCGCGGGAAGGCTCAACAGGAATTCGTCCTGCTTTGGTTTTGCTGGTGTGAGGTTGGCCAAGCGCTCCACATCTGACAGCTCTAAGCCGGCCGACCTTGGATTTGCTGCGCCACAGGTACACGATGGGTTGCGGGCCTGTGTGCGATATTTGAACGCCGCAGGTAGAATTGTGTATGGCTCGCCGCGAAGGGAGACCATATCTTCTGTTTCTTGATCAGCGTTTCTGTGGACATAGAGCCGTGTTTCGGACGCTGGGCAAAGCGCGTTGCAAATGGATTCATCGCGCGGTAACTGGCTCGACGTGGATGCGTGGGAAACCGGGAAATAGTAGCCATCGCAAGTACGAACACACATTGTGCGAAAGCCGCCGAGTTTTGGTACTGTTGTAAGGCTAGGGCGCAA
>JBCDFK010000349.1:0-3529 GCA_039178065.1 Pseudomonadota bacterium
ATTGCGATTTTTGTAGGATTAGAACTCATTAATCGCCACTCCCTTCTGGCGATAGCCCGTAAACAAATAACCCCATTTCTCGCGCTTTGGCGGTCGTTGCTTCTATATCGCTTATCAAAGTACTTCCTGCCTGCAGCGCAATTCCCTTTAGCTTCGCATTGGCAGCGTTCTGAACGGTTTTTGCACCGATGGTTGGCATGTCTACCCGGCGGTCTTGCTGCGGCTTGCAAAGTTTGATGAGAACACCGCCGGCCTTCTGTGGCAGTTTCCCACGTGCGCGAAGGTCAGCAACCCGTTCGAGCATCTCATCTGTGCCTTCGGCGCCTTCTAGGGCAACAATTCGTTTGCCGATGACTATGACGCCCTGCCCTGCATCCAAAGCACCCAGGCGCATTGCGGCTTGGGTTCCAACTGAAATGCTGTCCATGTCAGTTTTTGACGGCTTGTTGCCAGCAATTTTGCCTTTGCCTGCGAGTAGATTTGGTAAGACTTCATGCACACCAAGAACTTCTATGCCTTCATCTTCAATCGCATTGACCATTTTGCTGAGGAGTTCGTTATCTCCTGATCTTAACACGACTGCTATGCGTGCAATGAGTTTGAGTGTTGTCCAGTCTGGCCGGAAATCTGACCATTTGGGCCGTCCTTGAACCGAGCCAACAAAAACCACTTTGCTTAGTCGTCTCTTTTTGAGTTCTGCAACGAGTTTTCCAAACAGAGCCGTCGATATGCGTAAATGTTCATATTTGCTGAGGGTTTCGTCCGCGTCTCCTTGTAGCATTGCAACAAAAGGCGGATTTCCTGCGTCGGTCAGGCTTTTAGCGACCATTACAGGTATGCTTCCGCCTCCAGCGACGAGCGCTATTCTTTCGGTAGTCAGCGGTTTGGTATCGGGCGCATTTGACTTGGCACCGCGGTTTTTCTTCACGCGGTCTGCCATGTCCTAGATACCCTCGTGATCACGCGTCTTTTGCGCTGTAATTGGTGTGATGAATTTGCGTTTACTATCTGCCAAAATGAAGTCGAGCATGTCGACGGCCGCTGCACTGTCAGAAAATTTGGTTTTCAGTAGCGCTGCCTTTTCACGCAATGTCTTGTCGCTGTCAGCAAACAGTTCCTTATAGGCACCCCTGACGGCGTTGATGTCTTGCCGTGCCATGCCGGAGCGCTTCATACCAACCAAATTCAAGCCTGCTAGAAATGCCCTACTGCCCACAACCATTCCATATGGGATAACGTCGTTCACGACAGCAGCTATACCGCCTATAAAGGCATGGTGACCCACAGTACAAAATTGGTGAACCCCTGCGCCGCCACCGATGATAACGCCATCTCCAATGGTGCAATGTCCGCCGATCATGACATTGTTTGCAAAGGTAACGTTTGAGCCAACGATTGAATCATGTGCCACGTGTGAATAGGCAAGGAATATCGAGTTATCGCCCACAATTGTGGTACCGCGCGAATTGCCGGTTCCGCGATTCATTGTGACGCCTTCGCGGATGAGTACATTTTCGCCCACGACGAGCGTTGTTGTTTCACCCTTATAGGCAACGTTTTGTGCGTCTGATCCAATAACTGCATTTGGAAAAATACGAGTGCCGGCGCCGATAGTTGTTTCACCGATGATAGCCACGTGGCTTATCAACTCTACGTTCTCGCCAATTTTTGCTGCTGGTCCGATATGACAAAATGGACCAACGGTCACACCCGCAGCAAGTTCTGCGCCCTTCTCGACAACCGCTGATGGATGAATTTGTACTGGGTTCGCGTCGATAATATTCACCGTGATTTTGCCTCAGATGGAGAGAGCATTGCTTGAACATGTGCTTCAGCAACTTTTTCGCCGTCCACAATTCCTGTACATTCGTACTTACAGATACTGCCGCGCTGCTTCAACAGATTCACATGGTACTCGAGAACATCACCAGGAACCACTGGTTTGCGAAACTTCACATTGTCGATTGTCATAAAGAATACCAAAGCGGGACGATCCAAATTCAAATCGCGAATTCCAATTGCTCCGGAGGTTTGCGCCATCCCTTCGACGATCAGCACGCCGGGCATAATCGGTTCATCTGGGAAGTGGCCCTGAAAATGTGGCTCATTGAAAGTGACGTTTTTGATGCCGACAGCCGATTTATTGCCATCGATGTTGATGATTCGATCGACTAACAACATTGGATATCTGTGCGGCAACAGACGCTTAATTTCATGCAGGTCGGCTGAGCCTAGTTCGGGATTGTGCTGTGTAATTTTTGTGCTCATTCTGCCTGTCTTCAAATGTTTAGATTGAGGTCTTAGCTGCTTGTTTTATTTTGTTTGGCAATGCGACGCAATGTGGCCTGCTCTCGAAAAAATGCCTTGAAAGGCTGTGCAGGCGTTCCCGCCCACTTTTCACCGTCGGGAATATCATTCATCACGCTTGATGTCGCGGCAAGTTGTACGCCGTTGCCAATGGTGACATGATCTGAGATGCCAACCCGACCGCCGATTAAGCAACCATCGCCAATTTTGCTTGATCCAGACATGCCGACAAAAGCTGCAATCGCACAGTTTCGACCAATAACCACGTTGTGGCCAATCTGCACCAAATTGTCGATCTTGGTCCCCTCGCCGACAACGGTATCATCGAGCGTTCCTCTGTCTACTGTTGTGTTGGCACCGATCTCAACGTCATTTTGAATAATCACGCGGCCCAATTGCGGCATTTTGCTGAGCCCATTAGCACCTGGAACAAACCCAAATCCATCTTGACCAATGCGCGCCCCAGTGTGGACAATGACATTGTCGCCTAAAAGGCAGTATTGCATGCTCGTGGACGGCCCGATGGAGCAGTTTCTACCAATCTGACAATTAGCTGCAATTGTCGCATTTGGTCCGATATAACTTCCTGAACCAACCGCTGCGTTTGCGCCAATGACTGCGCCCGCTTCAATGATTACATTGTCTTCAATTTTCGCGGTTGATGATATGTATGCGCCGTTGACTTGCCTATATTGACCGTCTTCCAATCCCCGTCGAGCATTGCCGATACTGGCTGGATAAAGGGCGCGGGCGGCATTTGCGAATGCGTCATGTGGATTTTGTACAATTAAGCCCAGCGCTTCCTGCGGCAGCCTCTCGGCTACTTTTTGCGAGCAAATGACTGCTGCACATACACCAAGACGTGCTAAATCAATGCCTCGAATGGACTGCACAAATGCAATTGAATTGGGTTTTGGTTTTGAGGCGGACGATAGTCCATCAAAAGCAACACCTTTTTTAGTTGCCTTGCTTGTTTCACAACCAATATGGCTTATCAGCCAGTCCAAATTGGCCTTACCCTCGTCAATTACATGGAACTTGGGATATGGCTCACTCAAATCGAATTTCTTTACAAAACCAATACGCTTATAGCGTTTGAAAATTGGGGCCAACCTATGCAGTCGGCCCCTTCATTAGAATGCTGTTGCAACTGAGAAGTTGAAATTCTGCTCTTGGTCTGTGTCTTCTTTGAGCACAGGAACGGCATAATCAAAGCGAAGCG
>JBCDFK010000350.1:0-3526 GCA_039178065.1 Pseudomonadota bacterium
CGGCGATTTAGGCCATATCCGCATCTCGCGCCAAATCTATTGTCCGCTTAAAAACGAATAAGCGATGGTCCAGCGAAATGGGTCATCTGGCTTTCGGCGATCTTGTTCGCTTTGATTGTCTTGAAACCATGCTTCGTAAGCAAATGCATGCGGTTCAATTCCAATATCTTCGAAAAAAATGCCCGCCATTGGTAAATTCAAGATCGAATCCTAGCAAAACCGTGGTTCGTTGAATATGCGGAGCTGCCAAACCTGACGCCACCAAACGACGTCCCGGTGTTGCAGCATCGAGAATTGTGCGGCCATTATTATTCGGCGCATAGCGCGCGTTTCAAATCGCTGCCTTTCCAGCGTGCCAGCCGGTAAAACATAGTATTGTATTGTGACATCATATTCGAAATCATCATCTTGAAATGCCACCATGTAGCCGAAATTTGTCGTCCCAGCGCCAAGTTGTGGCATAATGGCTGAGCGCCGGACATGGCCGTCACCCTCTTTGCGACGAAAACTAAAGCCGGCCAACGCAATCTGTCGCCCATTTTCAATAGATCCAAGATTGATGAAACACTCGCCAAGACAGCCGTTCCTTATTACCGTGCGTATTGTGGAGCTGCCGCGGGGCGTTGCTTTGAGCCATACATAACCATCGGCAAAATCATTCGCATCCTGATCGTGGAAAGAATATGAAACAGATCCGCCCAGCGACGATTGAATGAAGCCTATCTTGCTGATCTTGTGGCCGCCGCGCGTGTTAAAGCGAAAGCCTTGAAGCATATATCGTCGGTCGGCACGATAGCAGCTCTGCCCATCTATGCTACCTGCAGTGCGGGTGTAGGGGCCGCGCATCTCATCAAAGTGCCGGCTATTCAATTGGCGCGCGCCTGTTGGAGCATCAAGATATATTCGGCAGGTTGAGCGGTTGTAAAATCCGCCCTGGCAAGCTGGATGCCCTTGGCAAAATTGCGCATATGTATTCTGCGTAAATTGGAAGCCCTTGGAAATAATTGGAACGGTACCAAAGAGGGATAGGGTCAAAAGACGAAGAGCACCGAAACACTACGCTTGGATGCTTCATAAATCATGATGTCGTTCCTTCATTGTTTTGGTCTCAATATGCGACAGGATCCATCACAGCTAATGTCGTCACTGACAGAGCAGCTATGAAACGCCGGACTGGCATGAATGAGACCCGCTAAGTTTGTAACTGGCTGCAGTTAGAGTTGGAAAATGACGCGAAATATTTTGAAGGAAGAGAAAATTTTCACCCGGTCTGTTCGGGGGAAGAACGCGCTACCAACGCTGTCGCATTTATCATGGCATTATTGGCCAAGTGCTTCTAAGTTCGTTTCAAAAATTACTACCCTTGAAGGATGATAATCATGCGATTGCTTTCAGGACTTCTGAGTAGATTTGTACAAAACGGCAAACTGCAAGTGATTGATGCATCTGGCAACAATCATACCTTTGGTGGCAATGCGCCTGGCCCAGATGTCTCCATGCGTTTTCACTCAAAGGCAATCGAGCGGCGGATGTTTTTCAATCCAGAGTTGGCCGTCGCGGAAGGTTATATGGATGGTGAAATCTCATTTGAAAATGGATCAGATGTCCATGCGTTTCTTACGCTATTTTCAAAGAACCGTGCGCCTCTTGGTCAGCATCGAGTGCAGGGTATTTTGCGCCGAATTTGGAAAGCGATGCGCCGTAGGCAACAAGCCAACAATGTTGAAAACGCCAAGAGCCAGGCGCGCAGTCACTATGATTTGTCAACCGAGATGTATCGTCTCTTTCTCGATGAAGGCATGAACTATTCTTGCGCGCTCTATAAGGATGAGCATGAAAGTCTCGAAAGCGCGCAGATTAACAAGCTGATCCATATCGTCGCCAAGCTCAAACTAGAGCCAGGCATGCGGGTGCTCGAGATCGGCGGCGGGTGGGGTTCACTCGCCATTATGATGGCGCGTGCAGGCGCTCAGGTGACCTCGCTCAATGTCTCACCGGAGCAAGTGGAAATTGCACGCCAGAGGGTGGCCGAAGCTGGCGTTGAGGACAAAATTGACTTTGTTATTGAAGACTACCGCCAACATAGGGGTACATATGATCGCGTAGTTTCCGTCGGTATGATGGAACATGTGGGTGTTTATAATTTTGACGATTACTTCAACACCGTACGCGACCGCTTAACCCATGATGGCTTTGCCATGATCCATTCAATAGGCCGCATGACGCCGCCGGGCACAACAGGTCCATTTTTTCGAAAATATATATTTCCTGGTGGCTACGTGCCGGCATTGTCTGAAACATTTGCATCGCTCGAACGATGCGGACTTTGGGTTTGTGACGTTGAAGTTCTTCGGCTGCACTATGCTTGGACGTTGCGCGATTGGCGTGTGCGTTTCCAAGAAAATCGCGATGAGGCCAAAACACTTTATGATGAACGCTTTTGCCGCATGTGGGAGTTTTATCTATCGGCCGCTGAACTTGGTTTTGTTGACGGTTCCAACATGGTTTTCCAACTCCTGCTTTCTTCCGAGCGTGACGCAGTGCCGCTGGAAAGAGACTGGATCTCCGATGAAGATCGCAGATTGAACAAAATATTGCGGTAGACAAATGCGAGCGAAACTCACTTTTGCCGACCTATTCATTCCATTTCATTTTTCAGGCATTGATGAACCTACCGGCATCTTTTGGGGGGATATCGCGGACCAGCAAAATTGCTGCCTGAAAATTGCTGCCTGAATGGTTCGGCACATTCAGTAGCAGGCTCACCTTTCGACAAGTCAAGCTGCCGTGCCAAATTGGCAAGTCAGCTTGGCAAACTAAACTGGTAAGTGCAGAAATAGGATCTAATTTAAACGTACCAGCCCCTCGGCACCCAATTCCTCCCAAAGAGCGGTGGGCACATCTTTCGCAATATGAGCCAAATTGCCTTTTGCTTGATCAGCGCTTTGCGCCCCCGGAATGGTGGAAACCACACAAGGGTGAAGCAGTGGGAAGTGCAGGGCGGCTTCAATGAGTTTGATGCCATGCGCCTCACAAATCGTTTCAATCTTGCGGACACGATCGAGAATCTCCTGCGGCGCTGGATCATAATTGTAGTATGCACCCTGCACCGGGCCGGTAGCCAATATGCCCGAATTGTAGGGCCCGCCGACAACCACGCCCACGCCGCGTTTTTCGCAAAGTGGCAGAAAACTGTCGAGTGCAGTTTGTTCAAGCAGTGTGTAACGACCAGCCAGTAAGATGACGTCCATGTCTGAGCGTTCAACCATAATCTGCGCGGCCTCATTTTCGTTAACACCAGCACCGATCGCTTTCACAACTCCCTGATCGCGTAGTGAAACCATGGCTCGGATTCCTGAGGCGAGGAAATCTTCCATCCGCGCTTCCATCACTTCGCGGCTACCTTGATTGAAGATATCAAGGTCATGGCAGTACAGGACATCAATACTATCAACGCCAATCCGCTCGAGCGATAGTTCGATGGAACGCATTACACCATCATAGGAATAATCAAACATTTGGCGCC
>JBCDFK010000351.1:0-3518 GCA_039178065.1 Pseudomonadota bacterium
CTAAAGGAGATTCTTTCACCGAAGCTGTAGGAAATATAGATTATGCTGACGTTGGAGCTGCAACTCTAGAAGGTGCGTTGACAGGTGGAGGTAGTGTAGCAAGACGCTTACAATTGCCCGCGTGATAAGCGTGACGATAATTCATTGCTTGGCCAAAAATGCGTCAATGAGTTTGCGCAGGGCCATTGGATAAAGTTTGTGTTCTTCAACAAGCACGCGGTTGGTAAGCATATCGACCGTGTCATCTGCTTCTACAGTTACCCGCGCCTGTGCGATAACCGGGCCCTCATCCATTCCCGCAGTAACATAATGCACCGTTGTTCCATGCTCAGGATCACCAGCGTCTAGAACGCGCTGATGTGTATCCAGGCCCTTAAATTTCGGCAGCAGGGAAGGGTGGATATTGATGAAGCGCGCCGGCCAATTTTCAATGAAATCTGCACTGAAAATACGCATATACCCGGCCAGACAGACGATTTCGGCTTTCCATATTTCCAGTTGTTTTTGGATTGCCCGTTCATGCTCTGCCTTTGAAGAGAAGTTCGAGCGCGCAATTGCAATTGTTGGAATGTTCATTTCCGCCGCCAATGCCAATCCTTTGGCGTCAAGCTGATCCGAAACTACGCCGACGACCTGTGCCGGATAGTCGGGATCCGCAATCGCCTTGGCTAAAGCTTGCATATTTGAGCCACGTCCAGAGATTAGGATGGCCACATTCATTTGAGATTTAGTCAAAGCTCAATGTACCTTCGTAGCTAACGGCGTCGCCGTTTCGTTCAATAATAGTGCCGAGCATCGTGGCTGTTTCGCCCTCAGCACTCAATACCTTTGAAACGTCTTCAACCTTGTCGGCGCTAACCACGACAACCATCCCGATACCGCAGTTAAAAGTGCGCAACATTTCGGAAGGTACCACTCCACCTGCATTTGAAAGCCAACCAAAAATTGGTGGCGGTTGGATCTTGCCAAGGTCAATCGAGGCGGCAAATTCATCTGGCAATACGCGTGGAATGTTCTCGGTGAAGCCGCCGCCCGTAATATGTGCCATTGCTTTGACAGCGCCAGTCTGGCGGATCGCAGCTAAAAGCGGTTTTACATAGATTTTTGTTGGTTCGAGCAGCACATCACCCAATGTTTGATTTGGTGCGAACGGTACAGGATCCGCAAAGCCAACGCCGGCAACTTCCATAATTTTTCGCACCAAAGAAAATCCATTTGAGTGAACTCCAGACGATGAAAGGCCTAAAAGCACATCCCCTTTAGTAATGTCTTGTGAGGGCAACAAGCTGCCGCGTTCAGCCGCGCCTACCGAGAACCCAGCTAGATCATAATCGCCATCACAGTACATGCCAGGCATTTCGGCAGTTTCACCGCCAATGAGTGCGCATCCGGCTTGTCTGCAGCCTTCAGCAATCCCCTTAATGATGTCGACGCCCTGGTCTACGCGCAATTGCCCTGTGGCAAAATAGTCGAGGAATAGTAGAGGTTCAGCGCCTTGAACAACCAAATCATTGACGCACATTGCTACGAGATCAATGCCTACGGTATCGTGCTTGTCCGCATCAATGGCAATTTTCAGCTTGGTGCCGACTCCGTCATTTGCCGCAACCAAAATTGGATCGCTAAAACCGGCCGCTTTGAGATCAAATAGGCCACCAAATCCGCCAATTTCTGTATCTGATCCGGTGCGCGCCGTGGCTTTTACAATGGGCTTAATCGCATCAACAAGTGCATTGCCTGCATCAATGTCGACGCCGGCATCGGCATAGCTCAAACCATTTTTGCCGTGATTGCTATCGGTCATATTGTTTCCAGAGTTAGGCTGACATAGTTGTTTGCCGCGTCTATGCCACGCCAAGGTATTTTTCGCTATGTTCGGCGTCAGATGTCACAGAAATATTAGAAGGTTTGGAAAACAGCACCACAATGGCTAGATAGGGATATGCAGACCAGAACACCACACACAGCAGCCAATGCGCTCACGATACCAAATTTGATAACACTGGGTCGATTTGTGCTGGTGCCGGTTATAATCTACCTGATGCTAACCAACCAGTGGCAGCTGGCCTTTTGGTTGTTTTTCATAGCCGGTGCATCAGATGGGATTGATGGCTTTATCGCCCGTCAATTCGATCAGCAAAGCACAATCGGCGCATATATCGATCCAATTGCAGATAAACTCTTACTAGTCGGCGTGTTTGTTCTGTTGGCAACCAGTGGCAGCATTCCGCTCTGGTTGGTGGTTTTGATTGTAGCGCGCGACGTATTTATCGTCGGCGCCGTCTTGCTGGCGTCGGTCGTGAGCGCCGGCCTAACAATTAAACCACTATTTGTTTCTAAAGCGACCACCGCCGCGCAAATTGCGTTGGCAGCCTATATATTTGCAGCCAAAGCATGGCAATTTATACCGGGGATAATGGGTGAACTTTTAATCTACACAACTGCGGCCTTGACCCTTGCTTCTGCTGCAGCCTATGCCGTGGTGTGGTTTGGCCATATGGCTGGTTATGAGGATATCTGATGGGCGAGCAATTAACGGCAAATAAACTGCGCAAACAGGCGTTGTTCTGGGTACTCGCAACTGCGCTTTTTGTTTTGTTCTTCTATGTATTTCGCGGCGTGTTGCTGCCATTTTTGGCAGGTTTCGCGCTGGCTTACATCCTTGATCCAATTGCAGATTTCTTCGAACGCAAAGGTTTATCGCGTACAGCCGCCACCATAACGATCCTGTTGTTGTTCCTAGTTGTTTTCATTCTTGCACTTGCAATCGTTGTTCCTGTGCTCGCCAGCCAGGCCGTTGATTTTGCTGCAAGAATTCCAACTTACATCACCCGCTTGCGTGAACTAATTTCAAGCACCCAATTCGATACATCATGGCTAAACACGTATTTTGGCATAGATTTATCGACGATTGACCTTGGCATCGATAGCCAATCGCTGACCGACAGCGTCAATTCATATTTCCAAGAGGGTATTGGCTTTGTCGGAACAATTCTTCAGGGAATTTGGAATTCGGGTCAGGCGGCTATCAATATCGCTGGTCTGCTGGTCGTAACACCAGTTGTTGCCTTTTACATGTTGCTTGATTGGGACAATATGGTTGCCAAGATTGATAGCTGGGTGCCGCGCGATCATGTCGAGACTGTTCGAACTGTCGGCCGGGATGTTAACGAAGCGATCGCTGGATTTGTGCGAGGACAGGGCACCGTCAGTCTCCTTCTGGGTGTGTTTTACGCCATCGCGCTCACGCTCGCAGGATTGAATTTCGGCCTCTTAATCGGGCTCTTAACGGGCATTTTGAGCTTTATTCCTTATGTGGGGTCTGCGATCGGGCTCATCCTGTCGGTTGGCGTTGCGTTGGTTCAGTTTTGGCCAGACTACATCCAAATCGGCATCATTTTGGGCATTTTTATATTTGGACAGTTCGTAGAGGGAAATTTTCTTCAACCCAAATTGGTAGGTGATAGCGTTGGACTGCACCCGGTCTGGCTAATGTTTGCGCTATTCGCGTTTGGTTC
>JBCDFK010000352.1:0-3514 GCA_039178065.1 Pseudomonadota bacterium
AATCTATTATTAACATCATATTCCTGCGGACTTAATAAGAAACACGTAGTATTAGAAGAAAGCACGCCTCCAACCGACGTCGACAGATTGAAATTCACGAACGCCGCGACCACAATCGTGGCGTTTTTGCGTGCGCCGCTAGTCCACCTTGCCGTGTGAACTCGCATCTTCGAGAGGATAGATTTCTACCGCAGTCAACCAACCTGTTTCAGTCATGGCTTCACGATAGTTGAACTGAAAGTCGCCAAATTTGCCTTCGAGGCTACGTCCCCGCTCGTGCTTGAAGACAGGGACGTCAGTCGGATCAACTGCGTACGCCGCCATCAAATTTGAGAGCGCCGATGTCGGAAAAAAAACACCTTTGGGTCTCTTGCTGCCAATCTCTTGGTCCTCAGCTGGCGGATAGGGCAACATATTCTTGCTGACAATCAAATAGAAACTGGCCGCACCTTCGGATTTACCACCAATGACTCTTGCGTCACGAGGAATCTCAACTGACAAAGCCTCCTCAATAACGCTAATTTCGGGAAGGGTCGTCCCGCAGCCGCATAAGCAGAGTAGTGGAAACAAAAGAATACATGTCTTGAACATAGTCCCACGCCGACGCATTAGCCCGACTTGTCAATCATCGCGAGTATTGGGATCAGGTTAAGAACCTCGTGGTCCTACGAACCTAAAATGACTGGTCGATGATGATCTGACCTCTTGGTATCCGGCGATTGCGGGCTCAAACAGCCCGCTTTCAGGCCCCCATCCAATCAACTTGGCTATGACAATCCACTAAATTCACTAGTACTCGTCAACAATTTCACCGCCATCAATGCTACCTAGCGCCCACCATACATTAATGTCAATCGACTCGGAGATGAAATGCGTACTGCCATCGGCAAACGTAACATTGATGCCACCAGGGTGGTAGCTACCGGGCGTAACAATGTTGTATCCAATCCCTTCGCCGCCGTAGATATGACCGTTACGCTGATTGATCGGCATCACATGCATGTAAGTGTTTGCGGCAAAAGACCAACCGCTTATCCATGCGTGCCCGTGTTTTTCGGCGTATCTTGGATCGCTCGCAGAGACTCCGCCCAAATATGATTGCCATCTTTGCAACGATCTGGACGCCAAGCCACTGCCACAAAAAGACTGCAAATTTTCGTCGGAATCCGGATCGACGAACTGCCCGAAGGCTGTTTCGATAATTTTCAGATCGCTAATTTTTCTTTCCGAGATTGCAGCCGTGTTGGATAGTCCATCTGAAATGCTTTGAAACGTCACTTCTGGAAAGTGCCACGTGTCAGGAGCTGATGGATTCGACAGCCCGAACACTCCGTTCTGCCGTTCGATAGGTTCGTTACCGACAATAAACGAAGACCTGGCCCAACCGACGTTACCAGCGTAATTCCCAGGTGCAAGTAACTCTCCGTTGTCATGCGATTGCAATCCATTTACAGGATCAGATGGGCAAAGAAATGTGCTAACGATTGTTGCCGCAGCTCCCGCATTCGGGTGATCAGGAGAAATGCTGTAGTCGAGGTAGCTACTACTGCTGGGGTAACTTGTCGAGTCAGCGAGGGTCAGACTGAAGTCTATAGAGTTGTACAGATTTCCCTGCTCAATATGCGGCAGGATCAGGGCCATCCAGCTGTAGAATCCGCCGTTGGGTGCGTCGGCAGTGAGATCCGGACCAGTTGTTGTCGTTGGAATATGGCCTATCGAATCATGATAGTTGTGAACTGCAAGTACCAATTGCCTGATATTGTTGGCGCACTGAGTACGCTGTGCAGCCAAACGAACGGATTGAACTGCAGGCAAAAGAAGACCAACCAGCACCCCGATAATCGCGATCACTACTAGCAATTCGACAAGGGTAAACGCTCGACGAAACCGCTGTGAATCTCTTCTCATATCCGTATCCTTCGAAATTCAACAAGCATTGTGCCAAGGGGCAGGCAAACAAAAACTATAAAAATCATCGGCCAATTGCTCTCAGGAAACCAGAATCATGTCATCTGGTTTCGCTGAGAGTTCTTGACTGTCAAAACTTAACCGTTCGAAGAACGATCGTTGCCCTAGCGGCGACGACGCATCATTCCAACCAAGCCCAGAGAAGCAAGCAATGCGAAGCTGCTAGGCTCAGGAACAGCGCTGAAAGCAAAAGATCGAGAATCTGAAACTACGAAATCGTCAGCAGTGCTCGCGGTTCCGTTGTCGTGAGTTGCAGAAACCGTAATCTGAATGTCGTAATCTCCAAGAGCTGTAAAGCCGTAATTGAAGTGGTCGTGACCGCCAACCCCATTGGTGAACGTTGTGATACCCTCAGCAGAGCTAACAAAGAAGTCGGGATCACTAACTCCATCAGATTGCCAGATCGAGAATTCACCTGGGCCACTGTTTAACTCGAAAGTCCACGTGAGGTCTGATACCCAAGGATTGATTGGGGGATCACCTGCATTCGCGGGATCAAGAATCATCTCTTCGGACGCTAATCCGAGGAATGGCACATCGGCATTGTCAGCAGCCGAATTTGACTGCGGCAAAAACCAGAACGTATCACCACCGTTATTACCGATCGCATCCCAAACGTCACCAGCGGGGCGCTGTGCTTTGAGACTAGTAATCGCAACCAAGTCCTCAGCTTCAAACTCTTCGTCCCCGTACATGGTCCCATCAACTGTTCCACCCTCAATGTGCCAATGCAGCTCCAATTCTGCATCAACAGGTGTAGCACCTTCAATGTACTCAATACCAATGTCACCGTGGCCGGTGCTATACTCCATCAGTTGCGCCGAAGCATCACTGCTCATGGCACAAATTGCACCAACGCAGAAAATGAAACTCGGCAAGTGACGCATATTCAACATGTTTTCTTCTCCAACCTTCGTTGTGTATCAAAAAATAAATATTTCTATGTCTGAGCAGAACAATCTCGGACAGCCTCGGCAACGATCGCCGAATGGCCGACTTGTCAGCTTTTAACATCTTGCTGCATTCAACAAAATCCACGCTCAAGACAGCCAGCCTCGCCTTGAGCGTTTTGCTACATTGGATTGATCCGCGGGGAAAAAGCGACAAATGCGCAGATTCTCCCCATTAACGTGACTAAACCAATAAATGCAATTGTATTGCATTTACAAGCAAGTGCAAGAAAAAAACCTTTACGGATTGATTACGAAAAACCAGTAACGACATCCATATCAGGCAGACACCAGAACTTGCCGTCAACCCTTCTTTGGGGTTACATCGGCTTCGAAGGCCCCATTCAGCAAAAGCCATGAGATAAGTACGAATCTGCCATAGCTGCCAAATAAACAAGCAAGTGCACCTGCAACTAATTTGCATGTGATGGCGAAAATTGTGTCAAAGGCGAAGCCTCAAAGTGTTCGGCATTTCGCAGATTTGATTTGTGCAAAGGAGCACAACGGCTCGATACTCATATCTGATCTCCCAAGCATCCCAAAATGCCATTCTTGGCGCTCTGCATTTCATGGGAAACCAAAACTGCCTAATCAGA
>JBCDFK010000353.1:0-3501 GCA_039178065.1 Pseudomonadota bacterium
AGCCGCGCGCTTCGGCTTCGGTACGTATGCCGAAATTCTCGAAATTGAATTCGTAGAACGGCTTCAGCTCTCCAGAAACGTAAAACCCAGTCGTGGGATCTAGCTGACTGTCGCGGGTATCGTAAATTGCTGAAGCGGTCAGACCCGCTGTGACAAAGTCTTGGGTCACGCCGTCGTTTTCATATTGATAGAATTCTGAAAAGGCACCGCCATTCAAAGTAATGCGGTCTGACAGAAACTGCGTAAGAAAAACTGTGCCGCCGGCAAACGTCTCGATGTAATCATCATAGACTTCACGGTTTGCATAAAGCTTGAAATTCAGATCCGTATCCGGTGTAAAGACACCCGGTTTGGTGAATGTAGCGCCAAAATTATAGTCAAACTTTTGGTAGTCGAATGTAGTGCCCAAGCCCGATACCTTGGCGTCAAGACGCAATCGTTCCGCCTTGCCAAATAGATTTCGATGCAACCAAAATGTCTCGAGGCCTATGCCATCAATGCTTGAAATCGTTGCGCCTGCACCAATGCGGCGCAGTTTACGCTCTTTCACCGTCAACGTCATGGGCAGACTGCCGTCGGAACGAAGCTCTTTGCCTTCTTCAAGCTTTTGAGTTGAGAATACGCCCAATCGATCAAGGCGCTTCTTTGCCTTATCTAAATCGTCTGGATCAAACTCCTGACCTGGCTTTAGTCCGGTGTGCCTTGCGACAAAATTAGCATCCATACGTTCGGTTCCGGCCACTTCGAGCGTGCCATATGTTGCACGCTGGCCAGGCTCAACATCAATTTGTACATTCAGCTCTTTGTCAGGATGATTGGCCGTCGCGCTGCGATCAACGATTTTAGCGAGTGGATAACCCTGTTGCCGCCAGCCATCACGCGCCAGCTTCACCGCTTTGCCAACGGAGCCAGCTTCAGCGGGTAGTCCGGGGGCAAACCCAACATCTGCAAAACTTGGAACGCGATCGTCTTCGCTTTGTGCAGGCGGCGCAGAACCAATCACATCAGCTCTACCAAAAGTATAGGGTGCGCCTGTGGTGACTTTGACGCTGATAAGCGAGCCAGATGGGAATTCTTCGCCCACCGCCAAATCAGCAGCCTGCTGGCCCAATAGCCTGATCGATATCGAACCACCATAATAGCCTGAGTTATATAGTGCAGCTAATATGCGCGTATAATCGCCACGAGCACGCGAAATGACGCCCGCCGATCCGCCAACCGGACTTTCGCGCCCGCGCCACAATTCCGAAGCCGACTTGACCGCGGTCTCGACGACTTCATTACCACCATCAATTTGCAGATCTATTTCATAACGCTTGGGGTCTATGAGTTCAGCGTCGGCCTGTGCATCAGCATCTTCGCACTGACCAATTATACAGCGGCCAAATAATTCAAAAGCATAAACGTGCGTAATCGTGACCGGGTTGAGCAAAACCAACACAGCAAGCATTGCGCCTCGTTTCGTACAAATTTTCACCTACTCAAGAAAATCCCATGCAACCAGAATCCGCACCATCATCCCCTTATATTCCCATGAATACGCGCTCGCGCCGCATCAATCAATCAAAATTACGTCTAGTTGCGTTGAACGTTAACGGCCTATCATCTTGTTCCGATTGACAAAAATCCAGCGCTACCGAAGCGAGTTGAGCAAAGTTTTGGGCCTGCATTAAGGCAAGCCGCAATGTGATTGTTGGGTGGGTTAGGGGGCGATCTGCTTTATCGGCAGTCCGCGCTTGATCCACCCTTCGCCATTGGCTGAACCCAACATGCCTTCGGAGACATCAATAAGATTGGAATAGCCGCGCTTTTTCAATTCTCGTGTGACGTATTCTGTACGTCCCCCAACAGCACAAATGAAGGCAATTTTCTTGCCTGGGTTCTCATCGATGGCCGTCTGCAAACGCGACAAAAACTGGTTGTTGTGCATCGTGATCGGCATGGCAACATCGGCAATCCCCGTTTCGCGCCACTCTTCAGGTGTACGTATATCGACTAGAATGATTTCGCCCGCTTGAACGGCTTTTCGTGCATCGGGAGCCGACATCAATTCAATGGCCCAAGCGGGTAGGGCGAATGACAGAAGAAAAACGATGAATATAAGGCGCATAATTCACTCTTAGGCATGCCGAGGCGCTCTGGCAACGCCGCAAACTTTGGTCAAACCGCGATCACACTATGTTTAGATCAAACACGATGCTCGAAGATGTCTGGCGCTCGTGAGCATTGTGTGATCGGTTAAGTGACTGAAATCAATAAGATTTGCAATTTTACGAAAAGCTGGTGCCGTATTATTTGTCGAAATATCACATTTCCGCACCAACCTTCGTGACTGGCAAGTGAAGATCGTTTTCCGCAACCTTCAAACGACAACAAACGATTTATGAAAGGAAAACGAAATGACACCGATCTCACACAAAATCCTGTTTCCGAGCATGGGCTTTCTATTTTTTGCATTCGCAGTTCTATCGTTCACTGTCTAAGCACCCAATCTATGGACGCTCTATTTTGAGCTTGAATGAGTGGAAATTGCTCCGCTCGCAACGAAATTGACACCGACGTGATCTGCACTGACTCACGCATCAATACTACGCACCTCACGCCGTGCTGATACAATCGTGATTGGCTGCTTGGCATTTTAGCGCTTTATCATCGCGCCATTGAGCGAACACGGTTCAGCTTGCTGAACGCTGTTTGTTCGAACCAACAGAGTTTTGATTGCATGAAGCATTTCGAGCGAAAAGATAGATGAAAGAGCGCACCATGGCATCGGTTTCCAAATTTCAACTAAGCATCGCTACATTGATGATAGCGTTATGTGCGCTCTGGACCAGCAATGTGAGCGCCCAAGAACAAGCACCGTTGGCCGACTATGTACTAGAACTGTATGGCCAGCCACCGGCCGTTCCAGACGGAGATTTATCCGCGGCGATGGAATTTGCCGTGCGGGTGGCGTTTCAAGACAGTGTTGTTCAATCAACATGGGGCCGTGATCAATCATTGGCGCTTGCAGAAGTCGCTCAATCGGGGGACCCACGTCTCGTTTGGATGATCAGCGACATGATGCGCTTTGTCCAAGGCCCAAATCTAAATGCGGAGCTGACCGCAGCCGCGTCGCAACTATTGGGCAAGGAAATGCCTATCCAAAATGCTTGGGGCGTTACAACTGATCATCTGATTGCGTGGAATATCCCGGAACCACCGAAGTATCTACTCGTCAAACGCGCCATTTTCACATCAATTGTACCAGGTTGGGAAAAGATTTTCGTCGAAGGTGATATCGACTGGCGCCTCGTTTCATGGGGCGGTGTTCTTATTGATGACCGTGCCTATGACACAACCGATCTAGGCTGTAATTGTATTCCTGCGGCAGACAATCCTGAGGTGAGTAGTGCGCAAGATGCCACCTGGCTCAAAGATGACGACATCGTTTTCGGCATTGAAGTAAATGGCGAGTATCGAGCCTATCCGCGCCGCATTATGGAAGTCCGTGAAATGGTC